>MNYQ01000124.1 GCA_001873185.1 Ignavibacteria bacterium CG2_30_36_16
CATATATCGTCCTCACGGGACTTTCAACATGAATGCTGGATCTGATTTATAGATATTAGAGTTTCTGCAAAATAGCTTCTCTGTCATTTCGAAGGAGTCTTCGACTGAGAAATCTCTTAAGAACATGAGATTTCTCCCTTCGGTCGAAATGACATTAACCTGAAAAATTTATTTTGCAGAAACTCTATTACTTCCCGCCGGGACGAAATGAGGGATTAATTTTTAATTCCTATAATATTGTAGAAAATAGGCTGAATAAAAATTTTTTACTGAGTTTAAAATTATTTTGGACAGCAGTGTTTTTTCTAAAGTAACGAATTAAAACTTTCCCTGTTAATTGTTATATTCCATCCATAATTAATGGAGTTAAAAGTGTTACGAATTTTAGCTGCTTTTCTAACGGTGGCGTGTTTCATTTCGTGCAATGATGACAGCAGTAAATCAACTCTGACAGTCGCAGATTATTTCCCGCTTGAGGTGAATAATAAATGGACATATTCCAACGGCAATATTGAATGGACGGAAGAAGTTACTGCATATAAACAGATTGACGGCAAAGAATATGCAGTTGTGTTAAGAACGTATCAGCGAAGCATCGATACAACATACTACCGTTCAGAAGACAACAATAAAGTTTATATTTATTTTCAGGGTGAAGAATCTCTCTTCATAGACTTTGAGCGGGCTAAGGGTGAAGAATGGGAATCGTATCATGAATTTTACGCCAAAGTAAACAGCACAGGGGGAAAAGTAACTGTTCCCGCCGGAACATTCGATAATGTTGTTGAAATATTTTCGGATAACCGGCAGATATCCGATGCATTTGAATTTCGAAAATATGCGCCGGGAGTTGGATTAATAAAACTTACTGGATTTCGAAGAGAATCTGAATTGATTAGAGCTTATGTGAACGGATCAAATTATCCACAATAATTGAGGTTAATATGTCATTTTTAGATATCATAATTTTGTTAGTTGTAGCCGGATTAGCAGGAGGCATTGGAAAAGCATTGTCAGGTTTTTCACGCGGCGGTTGTTTCTTATCTATTATTATCGGTTTTATTGGCGCGCTGATAGGCACCTGGCTTGCAAGAGAATTGAAACTGCCTGAGATCTTTTCGCTCAATATAGGCAATACAAATTTCCCTGTTATTTGGGCTATCATAGGCGCCGGTTTATTTACGGCTGTATTAGGATTAATAACATCGAGAAAAGATTAATTTCCCGTCTATTAAATTATTGTTAAATCAATCTCAACGCTTTTAAGCTATTGATTTAGTTTTCGACAAAGATTACTTTGAACCAAAACATTTAATTAAAATAGATATGGGCACATATTATAAAGGAAGCAAAGAAAAAAGAGCTGCATTAAACTCGTACATCAAATTAATTAGGTGTGCCGAAAGTTTAACAGCCCGGCTGCATCCGGTATTATACCAAGTCGGTCTGTCCGAGGGGCAGTTTGGCATATTGGATGCACTCTATCATATCGGGTCTTTATCTCAAAAAGAACTTGGCGCTAAGTTGTTGAAGAGCGGAGGCAACATAACAATGGTAGTTGATAATCTTGAAAAGAGAGAACTCGTTAAGCGCGAACGCAATGAAGCTGATAGAAGGTATTTTACAATTCATCTAACAACAAAGGGAAAAATTATTTTTGAACAAACTTTTCCGCTTGTTCTTAAAGCATTGGTTGATGAAATGAAAGCGCTGACCGATGATGAGCAGAGCGCCTTACAACGCATATGCAAATTGCTTGGTAAAAAATCTTAATCCTTCATATTTCTAAAATCTTTTATAGCCTTTACAAGATTAGGTAAAATTTCGCCGGACATACCGGTTATTGATAAATTAACCAAAGATGAAACTTCTGTCGGTTCAATGTTAATCTCAATTAAATATGCACCATTATTTTTAGCGATAGTTATCATTGAAGCGGCAGGATAAACTACACCCGAAGTTCCCACAATAAAAAACAGATCGCAACTGCGCGAAGCCTTTTCGCCTGCTGCGAATTGATCTTCGGGCAAAAACTCGCCGAACCAAACTACATCCGGTCTTATCAAACCGCCGCATGAACATTTCGGAGCTCCCCCTCCTAAATCGAAATCCTCATTATAAAATTTTTTACACTTTACGCAGTAATTTCTTTCGATGTTTCCGTGCAGTTCATAAATGGTTTTGCTTCCCGCGCGGCGATGCAGGTTGTCAACATTTTGAGTAATTACCGTAACTTCTTTAAAAATATTTTGCATCTCCGCAATTGCAAGGTGCCCTGCATTTGGTTTAGCGCTGTGCACAATTTCCATCCGGTGTTTGTACCATTCCCACACAAGAGCCGGATTGCGCATAAAAGCGTCAAAGTTAGCAAGTTCTTCCGGGCGTAATTTATTCCAGATTCCTTCCTTCCCCCTGAAAGTTGGAATTCCGCTTTCAGCAGAAATGCCCGCCCCTGTAAAAAACACAATTGAGCGGGCATTCGATATTCTTTTTATTACATCGTTTTCGATGGTCAACGTTTACTCGTTTTTAATATCTTCAAGCAATTTTTTTGCTTCTACTGATCTTTCGTCGTCGTCTTCATCTTCTTCAGGGCTGCTGATCACTTTCTTCAATTGCTCTCTTGCATTATCATACTGGTCATCTTCAATATACGCTTTAGCAAGGTCAAGGTGAAACATTCTAAAGTTCGGTTTTAATTTAATTGCTTTTAAGTATTCTTGAATTCCAACTTCCAGATCGCCCCAGCCGAGACCGAGAACTGCACGTGCAGGCGCCCATTTTTCGGAAAGCTTAGCATGCGTTCTTCCAAGAATGTAATGAGAAAGCGCCTGATGGTAAGTTCCGCTGTTATTTAGTTTGAGGGCTTTTTCACAATCAGCTTTTACTGAATTAACGATTGACGCAACAGAAAAAACTCCTTTGAACAACGCTATTCTTCCGTTTGCTATTGCACGGCGGAGGTACGTTACTGATTTATCGGAACCGGCTTTTACACTTTTCTCCGCATAATCAAGCGCCTTTTGATAAACTTTTAACTGCTCTTCTTTTTGTTCATCTGTCTTTCCGGGCAGGTGTTCGCCGATATCAACATAAGTGCGGCTTATGCGCCAAAGGATTTCAAAATTTTGAGGCGATTGTTTTTCAGCGGCAAGAAGCAAATCAAGTTCTTCTTTATGTTTTTTCTGCGCAGAAAGTTCGTCCGCTTGTTTTAGTGCTTCCTCAACCGATTGTCCGAAAGTTAAAGCAGTGAAAAAAATGACAAACAACAGGGAGAGATATTTTAAGTGTTTCATATTTTTACTCGAATAATGATTTATTAATAATTTCTTCTTTAGAAGTTTCTATTTCGTGATTGTATAAATCGGTTGATGCCAAAGTGATAAACCTTGTCCATTTTGCATCGCCTCGAATTTCTGTTGCAATTGCATTTATATAAGCATTCACTTTTGCGCTTAATTCATCAGCCTGGTAAAGAGCAATTGCTTCGATGGTTTTGGGAACCACGGGTGACGCATATTCGAGTTTGCCCTGATGACTTAACACAAGATGCATCAAACAGTTTTTTAATTCTTCAGAAAAGCCGGGAATTTTTTCCGCCTCATTATTAATTCTTATTGCAGAGATAACAATGTGACCGATTAATTTTCCTTTATCCGAGTATTCAAAGGCGCTGTTAAAGTTTAACTCTTCAATTTTGCCAAAGTCGTGCATCAATGCGCCACAGACGAGCAGGTCCCTATTTATTTCGGGATGGATGTCACTCATCAAATCGCATATTCTAACTAATTCGAGAGTATGTTCTATAAGCCCGTGTATATATGCATGATGCCATTGTTTACCTGCGGGCGCAATTGAGAAAAGAGCAAATGCATCTGCATTAAAGATGTTTTTCATCAACTGTTTTAACTCAGGAGTTGAGATTTTTTCTATCCGGTCGAAAAACTCTTTGCTCATTATCTCCGGGCTGCGTTTTGAGCGCGCCTGAAAATCGATTGGCGAAACGCCGTCTTTATCGGAAGTCTTGCGTATTCGTGTAACTTTAATTTGCGAAGTTCCCTGAAATTCTTCGATAGTGCCGGTAACCTTAACAACGTCTCCTGGTTTTACCGAATTATAAATGCTTTCGAAATTATCCCAGATGTTCGAGTTTAAACTACATGATTTATCGCCGAGTTCTACAGAGAGATATTCTTTGTTGGCTTTAGTAAGACGAAGATCGCATTTCTTTAGAAGAAGGTAGTGATCTACCGGTTCGCCTTTTTTTAAAGTAATTAGTTCTTTTTGCTGTTTCATAAAATTCTTTATCCTTTTACGGTAGGAAAATATAAAAATAAAACATAAAGGGCATTAATTATTTAAATAAAAAAACGCTCAAAATGGAGGATCATTTTTTTATTCGTGATCTTTAAGCACTTCTATCACACTTTCACGGGGAAGATGCGCAAGCACCGAGCGATTAAGAAATTGAATAGTAACAGCTATTGTTTTATCATTATCTGTTCCCTGAACTGTGCCAATAACATTTTCAAAAGGACCTTCTTTTATTCGAACCTTAACGCCGGGCACCACACCCTCGCGAGTAAAATAATCGTACTTGTATTCGAGCATTTTTTTTAGGTTTTGAATTTGCCAATCCGGTATTCGGGCAGGTTTACCCTGATCGAAAATACATCTTACGATTGAATCCTGCTCAACGGATATTGCTCTTTCCTTTTCCGAAGCGAATATAAAAATATAACCGCGCAAAAGGGGTTCGGTAATCTTCTTTTTTCTATCACTCCATTTTCTTTCTTTAACAATTGTTGGAAGATAGTATTGTATATCAAGTGAGGCTAATTGTAATGCCGCTTTAAATTCACTTCTCGGCTTGGTATAAAGAGCGTACCATTTATTACAATTTTTTTCATCACTCCCAACGGAATTAAACATCAGCTATCCTAAAATGAACTTTATTATAAAATGGTTTTTCTTCCGATTGAGTAATAGACGAAATTTAAATCTTTCAATTTGTCCAAATCATAAAGATTTCTGCCGTCAAAGATAACCGGATCTTTTATTAGACTTCTTATTTTTTCGAAGTTTGGATTTCTAAATTCATTCCATTCGGTTACAATTATTAAAGCGTCAGCGCCTTCAAGGGCTTCGTAAGATATTTTTGCGTATTTAATAGAATCACCCAGAACTGCTTTTGTTGTTGCCATTGCTTCGGGGTCGTATGCAGTAACCGATGCTCCATTTTTCTGAAGTTCTCTAATCACAGTAAATGCCGGGGCGTCACGCACATCATCTGTGTTGGGTTTGAAGGCAAGACCCCATAAAGCAAAATGTTTCCCTTTTATATTGCCATTGTAATGCTTCAACACTTTATTTACAAAATGTTCACCCTGTAGTTTATTTACGGTAACTACCGATTTCAAAATTTTGAAGTCATACTCATTTTCGTTTGCCGTGTTTATAAGCGCCATTACATCTTTAGGAAAACAAGAACCGCCGTAACCAACGCCGGGGAATAGGAATCTTTTTCCAATTCGCGAATCTGAACCGATGCCGATTCTAACTTTATCCACATCTGCGCCTGTTATTTCGCAAAGATTTGCTATCTCATTCATAAAAGAAATTTTTGTTGCGAGGAATGAATTTGAAGCATATTTTGTCATCTCGGCAGATTTTACATCCATAAAATAAATTGGATTTCCGGAGCGAACAAACGGCTCGTACAACTCTTCCATCAAAGCTTTCGTCTTCGGGTTTTCAGTACCGATAACAACACGTTCCGGTTTCATAAAATCTTCAACGGCTACGCCTTCGCGTAAAAATTCCGGATTTGACGCCACATCAAACTCAAAGTCGGGAGCGTATTTCTTTACTGCAGCGCGCACTTTATCGCTTGTGCCAACGGGGACGGTGCTTTTATCAATGAGCACTTTAAATCCAATATTCGGCTCTTCATTAAAAAATTTACCGAGGTCTTCAGCCACTTTTATTACGTACTGTAAATCAGCCGCGCCGTTGCCTCCCTGCGGAGTAGGCAGGCACAAAAAAACTATTTCCGCCTCACGAACCGCTTCACGAATATCTGAAGTAAAAAATAATCGGTTCTTTTTTATATTTCTATCAAATAAAATTTCAAGACCGGGTTCGTAAATAGGGACAATTCCATCTTTCATCTTTTGAACTTTTTTCTTGTCAACATCAACACAAATTACATGATTGCCTGTTTCGGCAAAACATGTACCGCTAACGAGACCAACATATCCGGTCCCCACAACTGCAATTTTCAATCAAACCTCCGTGTAGTTTTTAATAATTGAATTAAAAATGTTTACAAATTTATTCATTTTCACACACCAAAACACTTTTAATTAATTTTAAATGATTTTCTCTTTTTTTTATGAAAGCGAAATTTCGATATGCCGGCTCAACAAATTAAAATCGACCGGTTTCGGGAGAACAGCCTTTGCCTCCAACTTAAAATATGAGTCCTGAATTTCCCTTGAAATATTATCCACAACTGCAATAAACGGGACGTTAAAATTCTTAGTGTCACTTTTTATCGATTCAATTAATTGAAGCCCGTTCATCAAAGGCATATTGTGCTGAAGTAAAATTAATGAAGGAATATCCTTATAAAACTTCTCGATTGCTTCAAAGCCATTTGCAGCCTCGGTTAAATTATACATTGGATAAAGGTCTTTAACAAATAGCCCGAGTTTTGCTCTTTCTGTTTCATTTGGCATTATTAGTAAAATATTATTTTTAGAGAGTGGAATAGTAAAGTGAAACTCGCTTCCTTTCTTTTCTTCGGAATAAAACCAGATTGTTCCATTATGTTTTTCAACTATCTCCTTCGCAAGAGATAAACCAAGCCCGGTGCCTTTTTCTCCCTTTGTCCCTTCGGTAGAAAACATCATTTCAAATTTGAAAAGTTTTTCCTTATTTATTTCGGGAATGCCTATCCCGATATCAGAAACAACCACTTCAACAAAATCCTCATTAAAAAAATCCGCTGTTATTTCTACTTTGCTATCTTCATTGGAAAATTTAATTGCGTTGCTTAACAGGTTTGTTACTATCTGTCCGAGCAGCCTCTCATCCGCAAGCACATTAATTTTTTCTGACAAATTAACTTTGATTTCAATCCCTTTTCGGATTGCGTTACCGGTCAAAGACGAAATGCAGTTAAATATAATCGTAGAAAGATTTAATTTCTCCGTTTCCACTTTAACCCGCCCGGTTTGAAGTCTTGACCAGTCGAGCAGATAATTAATAAACTGAAGTTGATGCTGCGATGACTCATGAATATATTGAAGATATTCGCTTCTCTCGGGAAGCGAAAGGTTTGGCTCGTTAATTAATATTTCCACAAAGCCGAGTATACTTGTAAACGGCGAACGCAAATCGTGAGACAGCATCGAAATAAATTTATCTTTATTTTCGTTTAATTCCTTGAGAGCTTTAAATTTTTCGGTTTGAAGTTCAGCCGCTTCCTTTAACGGAGTAATATCAAAGGCAAAACCGGATAAAGATTTTACTTTGCCGGTTTTTGTTCTGTCTGCAATTATTTCTTCCCAAATCCATTTTGAGGAGCCGTCTTTGCAGGTTATGCCATAATCTCTTATTAATCTGTTTGTGGATGGGTCTTTTAAGAATGTATTGTATTCTTTCTTTAACTTTGCACAATCGTCGTCAACAATTAATGATTCGATGCCTTTCGCCAAATTATTAATTTCTTTTCCGGAATAACCTGTTACTGCTTCTATACCGGATGAAAAACTGATTATGGAGGATTTCGATGGAATTAATTCCCAGGTAAAAAATACATTGTGATTATTCCCGGGAGCAATATTACTCCTTAGAGCATTCTTTTTGTTATCAAAGGTATCGGATTTTATATCTTTTCTGGAAATATTTAACATTAGTTGGTTTTTTATTTTACTGTTGAAGCAAATATAAAAAGATTGTATCTCTTATAAAACGTAAGAATGAACTATTGATTGAGAATGATTGTTATAAGATCATCAACAAAACAAGATTATAAAGAAAAATGAAAAAATATATTATTACTCTAATCTTAATTTTATCATTCTCAGATGTAGACGCTCAGGAACAAGTGGGCATCTATGGTAAAGTTATAGATGCAGTTTCAAAGCAGCCTTTGATTGGCGCAAACGTATTCGTTCTCGGCACTACAAATGGAAGCGGAACAGACATTAACGGCGAATATAAAATATCAGGATTAACCCCTGATAATTACCAAATCCGGGCATCAATTGTAGGATTTGAATCAGTTACAAAAACCGATATTTTCGTATCATCGTCAAGACCGATTCAAATTGATTTTGAGTTAATGGAAAAAGCTGTGCAGCTTGAAAATATAACCGTTACTTCAAATTACTTTAGCGGCGTGCCCACCGAAATTAACAGCACAAGAAGTTTTAGCTATGAAGAAATACGCAGGGCGCCGGGTGGATTTGAAGATGTTGTGCGGGCGTTATCTGTGCTGCCCGGAGTTGCACAAGCTGAAGCCGGCAGAAACGATTTGATTGTCCGCGGCGGTGCGCCTTCAGAAAATTTATATACGCTTGATGGAATTGAAATTCCAAATATTAATCACTTTGGAACACAGGGCGCAACCGGAGGTCCATTAAGTTATATCAATTTAGATTACGTTAAAGAAACCACGTTTTCAACGGGCGGTTTTTCGGCTGCATTTGGAGACAAACTTTCCTCTGTTCTAAATATTTCTTTACGCAACGGGAGAAACGATAGATT
>MNYQ01000164.1 GCA_001873185.1 Ignavibacteria bacterium CG2_30_36_16
GCGCCGGCGCCGATGTTAATTCCAACTCTTGATTCTCCGGTTGTAGTAAAAGTGCCTATCGGCGTTTTTACTTCCGTCTTTCCAAATGAATTCATCGCAACATCGAGAGCGAGATAGGGGCTGAGAGGACCCGGCAACAGCGACCATTCTGCTCCAGCGCCGATCGAAAGAATACTGGAAGTTGCTTCAAAAGTTTGTCCGGCAATCTCCTCGCTCGAACTCATAATATGATAATTCAAGAAAGCGATCGGGGTTAAGGGTATTACCGGCAGACTTAGTTTAGCTTTGGCTCCAACATGATATTCGCCTCCAAAACCGATGCCGCCGCTTGAGAAGTCTTTTGTCAACACATCAGGTCCTTGAATCATTGTTAAACCGCCGCCTACTCCGAATTTAAAACCCTGTGAAAAGATTACTGACGAAAATAATAAAACTGCGAGTACTACAAATTTTTTCATTTTTACTCCTAATTTGATTTAATGATGTTGAAAATAAGTATAAAAAAGTAAGAATAGCAAATGCTTTTAGTAAATTTTCCGTGAATTGAGAGATCTCTTTAAGTAAGTGCCCCATGTAATTATTTACCTTGATTTTAAGACCGCTTAACATTTATCTTTCGCCGAAAAATTAAGGAACTTTAGTTGCTTTATTATCTCTTTATAACACAAAATATTTTCGGCATTCAACCCTCTCCTATTCCCATTCAGCAAATAGTTTTGGCTTTTGTTCTCGCAATATTGATCTCACTCGTATCGTATAAGTTCAATTTTCTAAAATTTTCGGGTATGCTCACCGTTTTTGTTATGGCGTTTATAATTTTTTCGCTCGGTGGATGGAAGTGGACACTGCCGATGGTAACATTTTTCATATTGTCTAATCTTATTTCAAAGTATAAAAAATTGATAATTCCCGGTGATGATTTGTCGGAGAAAAGTGAAAGAAGAGATACTACGCAGGTTTTAGCAAACGGGGGATTTGCTACGCTTTTACTGATTGCCAATTTTTTTATCACTTCGGAACTTTTGTACTTAGCCTACGTCTCATCGATAGCTGTAGTATGCGCTGATACATGGGAAACTGAAATTGGTACATTAATTAAGGGAAATACATTTGATATTTTAAGGTTCAATTTAGTACAACCCGGAATTTCAGGCGGAATTTCCGCTGCAGGTACAATGGGCGGATTAGCGGGCGCTTTTACAGTCGCAATTTCATCTTTATATTGGATTAACAAAAATCATTTTTTATTTACATTGGTGGTTGCAGCAACAGGTATTATAGGCAGTGTAATCGACAGCATAATTGGGGCAGCATTTCAAAGAAAAAATATTTGTTTAAAATGCAGATCTGTTACCGAAAAATCTGTTCATTGCCAAACATCAACACAAATATTTTCCGGAATAAACTGGCTGAACAACGATGCCGTAAATTTTGCAGCCGCATCTTTCGGGGGTATTTTTAGTATTCTAATAACTGAACTAATATTTATATGAAACAAAAACTTTTTATCATTATCACATTGGTTTCTGCTGCGCTGGTTTTCGGGCAGAATGTTGCAGACAAATATTATAAAGCTATGGACGCTTACAATGGTAGAGATTTCGGAAGGGCGTACGATCTATTTTCGGAATTTGTTCAATCCTACGGAATTCAGGATGAACTTTTTGCTACTTCCCAATTTTATGCTGGGGAGTCAATGCTTAATCTTGGCAAACCAGAAGCTGCTGCATCTTCATTTGAGTTTTTAGTCAATAGTTTTAGCTGGTCGGCTTTCAGAGAAAAAGCTCTTTATCGGTTAGGGTTAATTTATTATGAAAATAAAAAATTCTCCGTTAGCCGTGACAGATTAAAACAACTATTAGATGAATATCCGGAGAGTGAGTGGGTGGGTTCATCTCTTTACTGGATCGGAGAATCTTTTTCCGAAGAGAATAGATTAGAAGAGGCAATTCAGTTTCTGCTTGACGCTATTAATAATAGAAAGAATAACAAATTTGTCGATTACGCTCTTTTTTCTCTCGCAAATATTTTTGAAAAGACTGGTGATTACGAAAGTGCGGTAGAATATTACGATAGGTTGTTGTCATTTCATCGTGACAGCCCTTTAGCCATTTCTGCTCAAATCCGTATTGGTATTTGTTATTTCAAATTGAAGGATTACCAGTCATCAATACTTGAACTAAATAATCCATCGCTAACAAACCTGCCGCCGGATATGTACGCGCAGAGCTTGTATATGCTGGCAAATAGTTATTACAGAGTGCAGGAATACACGAATGCCGAAAAAACTTATCTCGAAATAATTCAAAATTTCCCTTCAGCGGATGTCATCGGCGAAGTCAAATACGGTTTAGCCTGGTCTTATTTTCAGCAAAAAAAATACAACGATGCGTACAAGATTTTTAACGGAATCTCGCAGGGAGACGATACTCTTGCTGTAAAATCGTTTTACTGGAAAGCCGAAGCAAAACGATACGCCGGGCAGGAAAATGAAGCTTTTGAAATATTTAAACAATTTCTTGAAAATTATCCAAACCATGAATTAGCAAGAGGGGTGCAGTATCAGCTTGGATTATTAAATTACAATCAGAAAAAATTTGAGCTTGCAGAAAGATATCTTATCGCATCAGTGTCTTCGCCGGATCGCAATATTCGGGCGCGCGCTTTCACTTTGCTCGGCGAAATTGAATTAACTAAAAAATCCTATGATGCTGCGCGTAAATATTTTGAAGCTGCGCTTGACGTGAAAACATTGTCGGATGAGCTTCAAAACCGATCTATGCTTGGTTTGGGCGCCGCTTTATATTTTCTTGGCAGGTATGAAGAAGCGATTGAGTCTCTGTCAGATATCGATATAAGAGATGCTAACTTTGAAAAAGATAAAGTAAATTTTTACCTTGCAGAAAATAATTATTCACTTGGAAACTACCGTGATGCACTCCGCCGCTACACCATTGTTGATTTAGGTAATGATGAACTTGGCGCTGCTGCGCTTTACGGAAGAGCCTACTGCTACTTTAGCCTAAAAGACTATGAAAATGCAAGTGTGCAATTCAGGGAATTCACTCTAAAATTTCCCGGTGACAAAAGAATAGTTGATGCAAAATTACGCCTTGCCGATGCTTATTTCGGAAGTAAAAATTATGTAGCTGCCGGTGATGTTTATAAAGATATCGTAAATTCGAGTCAAGCTGCGCTTAATAGTCCTTATGTGTATTTTCAATATGCACAGGCATTATATAAAGCCGGAAAAACTTCCGAAGCCATTGAAGAGTTTAGAAATCTCCGGCAAAAACATCCAAACTCCGAGTACGGTGATCGTGCGCTGTTCATAATTGGATGGATAAATTTTCAGCGTGGAAATTATAATCAAGCAATAGCAGAGTACCGTAATTTAATGAATACATATCCTAACTCATCGCTAAATCCGGTAGTAAATTATTCCATCGGCGATGCCTATTTTAACACAGGAAAATATGATTCGGCTATTGTTAATTATCAAAAAGTAATTTTGCTTTATCCGAATTCAAATTATGTGTTTGATGCTATCAACGGTATTCAGTACAGTTATGTTGCTAAAGGGCAGCCGGATAGAGCAATTGCGCTGATTGATGAATTTGTGTCTAAGAATCCAAATTTAAATTTTTCCGACCAGGTTTATTTTAAGAAAGGAGAGATTTACTATTCTCTCCGTGAATATGAATTCGCGAAAAAAAGTTACCAGACATTTATATCGAATTATCCACAAAGTGAGTTAGTTCCGAATGCATATTTTTGGATTGGGAAGTCTTCTCAAAATTTGGGTGAAAACGAACAGGCGTTATTTAACTTCGCAAAAGTTTATAAGTCGGATATAAAAAGTGAAACCGGCATTGCAGCGGTTATTGAATCCGGAAAGATTTTTATTTCAGAAGAGAGATATAAAGAAGCAGTAGATTTATACGATAGAGCGCTTGGTTCTTTGCCCCGCTCTGATAGCTATGCGGAGATATTATTTAGCAAAGCAACAGCGCTCATCGATCAAGGATCGCTCGACAAATCATACGGAGTATTTGAGGAGATAATTTTATATCACCCAAACACAATCTTTGCAGACAAAGCAAAGTTTGAACTTGGATTAATTGAAATGGCAGCCAAACGTTATTCCAACGCCGAATTTTATTTTCAAAAACTTGCGGAAACACGCACCGATGATATTGGCGCTAAAGCTCAATACTTTTTCGGTGTATCTAAGTTTGAACAGAAACGTTTCACCGAAGCAATTACAGCCTTCGTTCGCGTTCGCACAACCTTTTCTGCATACGATGAATGGCTTACAAAATCGTACTTAAAAATGGGGGATAGTTATTTTGCACTTAAAGATAATAGAAAAGCCGAAGAGATGTACAGAGCCGTTCTTGCAAGTCATCGGAGTGATGTTTATGGCAGAGAAGCACAAAATAAGTTGAGGGCGCTAAGATGAAAAAAATATTAATATTATGCGGAATGTTTTTAATCTCAACCGCTTTTGCACAGGATGATAAACAAAAAAATCCTGGTGTAGAGCTACCCGATTTTGTAATTACCGGGAAAGAAAATATTTCGATTCAAAGTTCGAATAAAATTAAACCTGATTTTGTCCCGATTATTTCGGAAGAATTTATTAAACCGGTATTTTCGCCCGAGCAATTAGAAACGAAAGATATTGGTAACCCGGTAAAAGAAGATCTAAATCTTTTTGATTCTTTAAACTTTTATAAAGGTAGATTAAAAGTTGGCGCCGGTTTATATACTCTTCCCGAAGCGCAAGTTACATTTAGCGAGCCGTTTAAAAGCGGTTTATTTAACGTTGGCCTGATTGGCTTCAACCGTCGGGCATACGTTGATAACAGCGACCGTTACGGACTGACGGGCACAGCCGCGTTAAAATATTTTGTCGGGGACGATTCAAAATTTTTACCCGGTTCGGAAATAAAAATTGACGGCTCGTATGGAATTAATTCTTACAAACTCTTTGCCTCAAACTTCCCTAATATCAGGCGTTCTTTCGGTTTGGGAAATGCAGCGCTTCAATTTAACTATCTTACTAACAAAGTTATTGTTGCGGCGGTAAAATTAGAAGATGAATTTGCATCATTAAACGACGTCACTTTTTCTGAAAATGTTTTTAAAATTTCTGGAATGAGCAGATTGCAGCTATCTAATTTTGCAATTGGCGTAAATGCAAAATTTGTATCCGCCTCTTTAGAAAATTCTTTATTTAGCGCTGCGTCATTTGGTTATACTGACCTTCGCCCATTTCTTGGGTTAATTATCTCGGATGGTTTGAAGGCAACTATTGGTATGGACTTTGCTTTTTACGATGGAAAAACAAGTTTTAATCCTTATGTATCACTCGGTTTAAAATTAGACAAAAACATCTCTATGTTTGCCGAGTTTGCGCCACGGACTGAATTTATAAGCGCCGGCACATTTTTAAAAAGAAATCAATATTTAAAAGCAGACAGCGTAACCGGTGTGTTTTATAATCTTGGCAGCAATATTCGCGCTGTTGTTAAATACGAATATGGAAAATATTTTGAAGTAGACGGCGGCTTCGAATATATATCTTCCCAAAATTATCCTTATTTTGCGCCTGCATTAACGAAAGGCGAGTTTATTATTGCATCGGTGGCTGCAAAACGTTTTGAAGGATTTCTTAACTTGATTTTCCATACCGGTCCTTACGGTATTCTGTATGGAAGCTTTAGCTTCAGAGATACGCGGGATACTTCCAATAGTATCGTTCCATACAATTCTGCTATTGTTGCAGATTTGCATTACTCATACAATATCAATGCTAAGTTTAATGCCGGTTTTAGCGTTGATTTTAGGTCCGGAAGCTTTACCGATCTGACGAATACAAAAAAAGCAGAAGGTTTGTTTGACTTAGGTTTGAACCTCGGTTATCAAGTAAATACAAAATTTATGTGGACATTTGAAGTGAACAATTTGATCAATCGAAGCAATTATTTGTGGGACGGTTACAAAGAGCAGCCTTTAGATGTAGTTGCAGGATTTAAATATCAATGGTAATTGACTGAGCATCGTATTTTTATTTATTTTAATATTGAAACAATAAAATATTTATAATGATTACTAAAGCCGAACTTGTTAGAAAATTAGCGAGACGTTCAGGCGTGCCCGTAGAGGAAGCAAAATTATTTTTTGAAATATTCTTGAAGCGGGCTGCTGAAATGTTAAAGCCGGGTTCTGCGGTTTTTATAAAACAATACGGCTATTTTCAAATGAAGAGAGGGAAGATTAAAAATGTTCCCGGTTTTTCCGAAGGTGAGAGCGAGCCTGTTTATACAGATTTGATGGTATTTACTAACGATGAAGTTAAGGATGATAGCGGACTATTTTTTAATATTCCACTTAATCTTCCGCAGGAAAGTCATCCGCTTGATTCTTTTTTCAGTTTAAGCATTGGCAAGCCTGTTATTCCTTTAAAGAATGTTAGCAGCGGTGATTATTTAATGCCTCCAGGAGGACTTGAACTACGAAGACTGATAGATTCAAAAGTGGATAAACTCTTGAATGAAATTGAGGTAATTGAAGACTATTCTAATGGTCAAGAAGTTCTTTTAATAGATGCGGCAAAGTATGATTCAAATCAGTTTGAACTAAGCTGGGGCGGAAGTATTTCGCAAAGCGCTGCCGATGCTTCCGAGAAAGAAAGAGAAGAGAGCAATATTTCATCAAACAAAGAGTTTGAAAATATTCCATGGAATTTCGGCGAAAATCTTTCGAAACAAATTGAGGAAGAATCTATTTTAGATTTAACCGGCGGCGACAGAGCTGCATTTAAGGATACCTCCGAGGAACAAAATGCGATAACCAACGAGCAGGAAGAAAAAGGGAAATTAAAAACAACTCCTGAAATAGTTGAGGATGATTTTCAGGAAGTGAAGTCAACGACCAAAGATGTGATTCTGCCTTCAATAAATATTGAGGAGCAAAACGAAAAGCTTTCGTGGAATTTTGAAAATAAAACTGAATCTGAACCACAGTTCCCGGAAGTTGAAGAAGAAAAAAATGCGGAAGGTTTTTCCCGGATAAAATTTAAAACTGCAACTCAGCAGTTTAATATGCCGGACGAGTTGAATTTAGTTCCGGAAAGTGACGAAGAATTTAGACTTGAGGAAATTGACGATCTTGATTCTATTGAAGAAGAACATCCGGTCCGGAAAGAACTTCCGGAAGTTGAGAATAAATTAGACAACTACGATTCAGAAAATTCTGATATAAAAAGTTTTGGCTTCCCGGAGGAAGCAGCCATACCCAAAAAGAAAAACTGGTTATTCGTTTTTGTTATCGCTGGATTTTTGCTTGTAGTTGCAGCAGGATATTTTATTTATCTAAATCTGGATAATATTTTAAATAAAAAACCAACGGGGATTAAGGCATCAAAAAATAAAATAACGAATTCAATAGTAAATAGAACTTATGAGATTCCGGTTACTTATCCATATCCGAAGGGGGGCGATACTTTAAAATCCCGCAATCAGCCGATTGTAATTACATCTTCCGATACGACGCAAGCAATCAAAGAAGAATTATTGCAAGCTGAAAAAAAAGTGGAAATTAAAAAGACAGAACAGCAGGTTATAAATACTTCCACAGAACAGACTAAAAATCCACCCGAAAAAGTCAAAGAATTTATTTACAAGTATGACAATGTTTACTTTGTTCAAATGTCTTCATGGCCTTCAAGAACTGCAGCCGAACAGGAAGCAGCAAGGTATCAAAGAGCGGGAAGAACCGGCATTGTAGAAAAGGCACAAATTTCCGGAAGGGGAACATGGTATAGAGTTTTAGCGGGAAAATTTAATACGCTAAAAGAAGCGGAAGAATTTAAAATCAAACAAAAATAAAATGAGACAAAGGTAAAATATGTATTTGATAGAAATATTTCTTAAAGGCGGATTCTTGATGTGGGCTATATTATTTAGCTCAATTATTGGATTAGGTGTTGTTATCGACAGATACATCGTATTAAGAAATGCGAAAATTAATGTGCCGGCTTTTATGGTCCGCATCAGAGGTCTAATTAAAAAAAGAGACATCTCCGGTGCAGTTAGTTATTGTATGGAGGAAAAATCGCCCGTTGCAAATATCATACGCAAGGGTTTGAGGAAATACAAACTCGGACACGAAAGAGTTAAAGAAGCAATTGAAAATGCCGGGCGGCAGGAGATAAGTAAATTAGAAAAAGGATTATCGATACTTGCATCCGTTGCAGGTATTGCGCCGCTGCTTGGATTCCTCGGGACTGTAACCGGTATGATTCAAGCGTTTATGACGATTGAAGATTTACAAGGTGCTGCAAATCCGAGTGATCTTGCAGGAGGTATTTGGGAAGCTTTAGTTACAACTGCATTCGGGTTGATTGTTGGCATTCCGGCGCTTGCATTTTATAATTATTTTTTATCGGCTGTAAAAAAATTAGTCGGTGATATGGAAGCTGTAGCAAATGATGTTGTGGATATAATTCAGGATACAACAAGCGTGGCTGAATCTGAAGAAGAAATTGAAATTGATATTTAGGAATCGGGATGAAATTTAACACATCGAAAGAACCATTGAGCATGTTCAGTTATTCGTCTTTGACGGATATAGTAATGCTGCTTCTTATATTTTTTCTTTTAACATCGCAGTTTGTAATTCAAACAGGCGTTAAAGTGCAGTTGCCCGGAAGCAAAACAAATGAGCAATCTACGCCGACAAAATTGATTGTTACATTAACAGCGGGCGGCGTCGTATATCTCGGCAATGAAGAAGTTGCAATTGAGGAACTTCCGGCCAAAATTAATGTACTAAAAGGAACTTTGTTAGAAGAGAACCTGATCATTCGTGCAGACAAAACAGTTGCAGTTGACTTGGTTATTAAAGTTATTGATGCAGCGCGTGCATCCGGGATTGAAAAATTTACTATTGAAACAGAAAAACAAAAACTTTAAAGTTTTATGACTTATCATTCAATAAGAAATACATCATACTCACTTTCATTCGGAATACATTTCCTATGCCTAATTATAATGTATTTCGTTTTTATTTCTTTCGATTATCAAGAAATAGATTATGTGGAATTATCTTTCGGTGTATCGGGAGAAACCGGTTCGTCAGGGGCAATCGGCACACAGATTGATCAGGTTGAGGAAGTTTCGGAAAAAATTGAAGAGACCGTCACAGAGCAAAATAAAAGTGCTGAAGTAAAAGAAGTTGAGCTGCCGCTTGCTCAGAATATTTCAAAAGAAAATGTTATTGTACCTGCCGAAAAAGATAAAACAATTTCGGACGCTGCAAAATTGAAAAATGAGCAGGATAAATCTTCACAAATTACCCAGCAGGGAAGAGGTAATAAAGCTGAAGGTGAAGGAAGTTTTGGTTATGAAATTGATTGGGGCGGAAAAGGTACTAGGAAAATTTATAACTTTCATATCCCAACTTACCCTGCGGGAGTTTCGAAGGAAGCAGATATTCGTTTAAGGTTTACAATACTGCCGGATGGAACTGTCGGCACAGTAATGATTTTAACAAAAGCAGACACCCGATTAGAGAATACTGCGATTAATGCTCTCAAGCAGTGGAGGTTCGAGCCGTTATCATCAAATCAAAAACAGATTGAGCAGGCGGCGGTTATTGTTTTTCCTTACCGTCTTCAGTAAGGTCTTCACCATAATACATCCTATAAAAAAAATATTCTGCAATAGATAAAAGAGCAAGCGAAAACGTATCTCTGTCGAATTGTATTCCGAAACCAGGAGGTTCCATCAATAATTTTGAAACTATTCCGGTTATCGTCCAGCCAACTGAAAATAAAATTGCAATTAATCCCACATTTAAAAAAGCAGAAGCGATGTTATCCTCCTGCCATTTTTTTGTAAAGATTACCAAACCAAAAATAAGATGAGCAAAAAAAATAAAAGCAGTTATCATAAATTTTAAGCGCGCTTGTTCACAAAAATCATCCCGAGCAGTCCGCCGATTAAACCAAAAACGCCGTACATAATTATATATGAAAAAAGCATCGAGAAAGTGTAAGTTGCAGAAAACCCGGTTGTTCTAATTTCCTTTGCCATCTGTTTGTAAAGGTCTATTGCAGAATCAAATATTGGAATATCCCCCAATTCCTTGATAGTGATTTCCATTTGCGGCAGCGCCTCCACAAAATCATTAGACTTAAAAATCAGAGTAATCATTGTTTCAAAAAGAACCGCAAAGAGAGCTATAAAAACCCCGGTTGACAAACCCATCAAAGAGCCTGTCTTACCGCTAATGGGTGGATGAATATTATTTAATTTATGATGAAGAAAAACTGCGGTACCGCCCGCTATAGGAGCAAGGAGACAACAGCCCAAAGAATTCATCCCCGGAATTGTAGTAATAACTGCTGCGCCAAAACCACTGACGAGTGCAGGCATTATATTTTTTATGTTCATTTAGACCTGTTTAATAAACTGTTTTCAATTGCAGCCAAAATATAAATAAATACAGAAGAACCGAAAAGCAATCCGCTGAGAAAAGCTATAAAAAATGAATAAGTATAAACATTAAAAATTAAAAGTATAACATCGAGCAGCATTGGAAGAGAAAAAAGATAAAGTAGGTTTAAATTTAGCGAGATTTTTTTTCGAGAGAAGAAAAGAACGCCAACCGATGCGCCAAAAGCTCCTAAATAAATACCGGCACACCTTGTACAAACTAGTAGATGATGAGAATTATGCGTAAAAGTCTTTGTCGGATTTTGATGACAAACTGTAGAACAAAGTAAGTCAGCCGGAAAATAAAGAAAAGCAGTTCCTTTAATATTGATAAACAGAATTGAAAACCCCGCAATCCATATCAATAAAGCGGCTGATAAAACTCCGCGGAGTATAAAATATTTCGAGATGCTCATAACGGCTTTTATTATTTTTCAAAAACAACTATACAGTTTCTTCGTAAAACGTAAAGTTTATTATTAAAAATTAATGAGCTAACAATATCTTTCATCGGAGGAAAGCCGGTCAGGTTTACCTGCACAAGTTTTAGTTCGTCATTTGATGATGCATTATTTATAAAAACCATTGAATCGCAGCTTGCACTAAAATTATTGAATATAATATTTAGATCATTAATTAATCCTTTGTGCGGAAAAGAAGAAATTCCGTTACCGTAACTGTCGTAAATTATGATATCGTTTTTATCGAGAACAAATATATTGCTATACCCCGAAGTTCTGAGGACAAGTGGCTTGGATAATTGAAAGCTGCCGGCATCGTACCCCCCAAAGTTGCGTAAAAAATTTCCGAACAAATCGAAACCAATTACGCGGTTGTTTTCCGAGTCGAGCAAAAACAAATCTCCCTGTCGTGATACGGCGCAGCTAACCGGATAACCGAAACGTTCATCTTCATTACTGCTCTCCCTGGTATAAAGTGTCGAAACAAAATTTAAATCTTTATCAAAACTTTGCAAGCGGTGATTATTTTTATCGCACACATAAACATTAAGCGTTGTTGCATAAATACCAGTCGGGTCATCAAATGCGCCTTCACTCCAGCCGTAACCACCGGCATCCTTTAATAAAATGCCGAGAGTATCGAGTTTATAAATTTCGTCTGTGCCGGTATCGGTAACAAATAAATATCCCGCCGGATTAATATGAAATGACGAGGCGTTTGCAAACTCGCCGAAATCATATTGATAAACAAACGATTGAGCAGATACATTTGTCAGTAAAAGATAGAGTAAAATGCCAATGCTAAATATTTTCATTTCGAACAAAATAATTTTCTAAAAACTTGAACTTCACGACAAAATTAAACCAAACTTTTTGTTATTTACAAGTACTATGTTTATTTTTGCGCCACTGCCTCATGGTGTAATTGGCAACACGTCTGACTCTGGATCAGAAGAGTCCAGGTTCGAACCCTGGTGAGGCAACGGAAAAATGTACAGTGTACAATGCAAAATGTATAATGAAGGAAATTTCGGAAAAATGTACAGTGTACAATGCAAAATGTATAATGAAGGAAATTTCATTGTACATTTGTTTTATATAGGCGCGTTCGTCTAGTGGCTTAGGACGCCGCCCTCTCAAGGCGGAGATCACGGGTTCAAATCCCGTACGCGCTACCATTTTTAAACCATCTTTAACTCACTTAATGCAAAAGTCTGAAATTGTACTGTAAACCTAAGTCCGTTGGCTTACGGATTGCGAGTTACCAAAAAAGGCATTGCCTTTATTTATCAAAAGAATAACTTCACCGTCATTGCGAACGAGTTTTCGAGTGAAGCAATCTCAGTTCTAAAAGTGAGACTGCTTTCCGTTAGCTAACGGATTAGCCAACGGATTCAGAATGACGACGGTTTTGCGTAACGTGACTGAGTAACTCATCTTACGCTAAGTGTCTTGATCTTGACCGTAATCGTGCTCTTAATCGGATTTAAAACCGAGCACGATCACGATCACGAGCAAGCGTTAGAATTTAATGCGTAACGTGATTGAGTAATTTAGAAACGTTCACTCATCCATTTTCATGCAATCATGCAGTTTAATTATTTTTTAATGTAAGCGTTCAAACCAACAGTTACATTTTTCCCATCAATCATGCACTCCGTAGGAGTATTGCCATGTGTTGTTGCAACTACTAATGTTTTGCCGGATGCACTTGGCGTTGGTTTCTGCAATTCAATAACGATTATTAGCTTGCCGTCTTCTATTTTAACTTCCATAATATTTCTCCGATTTATTTGATTGTGATGATTCAAATCTTCTAATTAGATATTCCATTAGGTTTTTAGGCGACCAACATTATGTTCCCAATTCCCGCTGTCTTACAAATTCACCAAATTCCTGATCTGAACCAAGAATATGCGTTATAGTCCAGTCTTTTAAAAAATCCATCGTTTTAAGTGATAGCACTATGCTTCCCTTACTCAATTCAAGCTGAAGGGCTTTTACTTTATCGACAAAATAATCGTGTTCTAAAAGATGTTCGGCAGCATTTGGATATTCATATTCAGCGAATAAACCCTTCTCTGAAGAAAAGTGATACACGGTATAATCAGCTAGCTTATCTAAAGTGTCGGCAATAGTGGATTGGAGCATCCCGCGGCTTTGAGCCTCATAAAGATCATTAATAAGAGATATTAGAATTTTATGCGGTTCATCAATTAATTTGAAGCCATCACTGTAAGCGTCATTCCATTGGAAATGTGTCATATAAACCTTTGCTGCTATTTAAAATCACGTCCGGTGAAAAAATAGCTAAATTTTTATTTTTTATTGAGTTCAATTTAAAAGTTATTTCCCTTTATAGTGCTTTGGTTAATCCAAAGAACTAAACTACATTAACATCATTATATAAGCTTATTAAATAAAACTTATTACTTATTGATGTTTAAAATATGTGTTAAAAGTTATAAACTCAATGTAAAACCTAACGCGGCAAGCCGCAATTAAAAATGTACAATGCAGAATGTAAAATGTAAAATTGTAAACACATAAATATTTTGACATAAAAAACAATCCCGCATGCGGGATGCATGGCAATACTACAGGTCGCTCCTACGGAGCTCAATTTCATTGGCTGTTTCATTTCTACAAACAGTTCGCCCCGATGGGGCTTGGCTTTATTAATTTCCATTTTTTCTACAAACATTTCATTCTTTAGAAAATGAATAATGTTTTGTACAACGGCATATTCTCATATTTTATTAGCTCCGTAGGAGATTACTGTTTGTAGAAAAAATAACAAAGAAAATATTATAGCTCCGTAGGAGCGGTCTGTTCATTCAACCCATTCAAACAAATATTTTTCATCATAATCGATCTCACAGCGCGGTAAGCCGCAATTAAAAATGTACAATGTAAAATTAAAAATTGTAAACACATAAATATTTTGACACAAAAAACAATCCCGCATGCGGGATACATGGCAATACTATAGCGCGGCAAGTCCGTTGGCTAACGGATAAAAAGTTGAAAGTATAAAGTGTCCTGTCCAATACGGCTGTCATATCAGCTTAAAAATTACAGATTTAATTTTTCTGTTTTGATAAGAGATTTAACTGCATCCCTAAGCGCCGAAAGGGCAACCGGCTTTGTAAGAAACAGATCTGCTCCAACTTCGAGAGCAGTAAGCCGCGCTTTATTTTGTGCATTTGCTGTTAAACAAATTATAGGAGTGCCGGTATATGAATCATCTTCTTTAATCTCCTTTATTAACTCAAAACCATTTTTTCCCCCTTTTAAGGCAATGTCCATTATTATTATGTCATAGTTTTTCCTGAAATATTTTTCATAATACTCCGCCACTGATTCACAGTTATCTATTTCATATTGACTTTTAAATATTTTCCTCATTACATCTTGAGTAAGAGAATCATCATCAACGATTAGCATTGTTCTCATATTAATCTCCCAAAAATTTAAGTCATCAAACGTTAGTGGCTGCTCTCATGTAATTAAGGAAGCGACTAATCTAACTAATTTTCTTTTTTTTACATCCGCATCACTTACGCACCGGCATGGTAAAATAAAATGTACTTCCAATGTTCTCGGCGCTCTCCACCCAAATTTTCCCGCCATGTTTTTCAACAAATTCTTTACAGAGTAATAACCCTAATCCAGTGCTCAATTCTCCGTCTGTTCCTTCTGATCCAATTTTTTCATCTATTTTAAATAGTTTATTAACCACACCTTCGGAAATTCCAACTCCTGTATCATGCACTGCAACTTCAACCATACCGCCATTAATAGCATGTGCCGTTATAGAGACTTTCCCTTCTTTTCTTGTGAACTTTACCGCATTTGATAGAAGATTGCTCGTAATACTATTTAACATTCTTTCGTCAGCAAATACTTTTTGCTCTCCGGGAACTTCATTTGTGATGGTTATTCCTTTTTGAATCGCTCTTTTATTTATTTGCTCAACACATCCGGAAATAGTGATTGACAGCGGAAGTTCTTCGGGCGTAAAATTTGTTGAACCTTTTTTCAACTGTGCCCATTCCAATAAATTTTGAAGGAGTTTATAAAGATTTTGCGCTGATTTATTTAAATCACCAATTAATTTTACTAATTCTTCGATTGAAAATTCGCCTACATTTTCAGACATCACTTCCGTCATACCAAGGAAGCCCTGGAACGGACTCCTAAGATCATGCGCGATAATTGAAAAGAATTTATCCTTTTCTGCATTAGTCATTAATAGTTCATTATTTCTTTTTTTAATTTCTTCTTCAGCCCTTTTTCGCACCGAAATATCACGCCAGACGGTGTAAAGAATTTGTTTACCTTTTAATTGAATTGGCGTTAACATTACATCAACCGGAACGTCGCTTCCGTCTAATTTTGAGTGTATCCATTCAAATCGATTGTAACCCTCTGCTATAGCTTTGTCTATCATCATTTTAGCTTTTTCGGAAGAGAGGAGTCCGTCAGGCTGTCTTTTCGGTGAAAGTTCCCACGGTTTTTTATAAAGGAATTCTTCTTTAGAAGAATATCCGAGAAGAATAACTGTTGCCTGATTGCAATTTGTAAAACCAGTCTCATCAAGAAGCAAAGTTGGATCGGCTGATTCATCAAACAATCTGCGAAACATTTCTTCGCTTTCGTGCAGCTCATCTTCCGCGCGTTTTCGCTCAATAACCATAGCAATTTGGCTTCCGACTGAATCGAGAAATTGAACATCCCGTTCAGAATAAATATTTTCTTCTTCGTAATGCTGCAATACTAAAACGCCAATTGTTTTTTCGGGAGTTATTAAAGGAACACCTATCCAGGATGGAGAATTTGTGCCGACTAACTCAACTTCATTTTGCTGAACGAGGTTATCAAATAATTCTTGCGTTAGCAGTA
Source organism: Ignavibacteria bacterium CG2_30_36_16 (assembly GCA_001873185.1). Classification (GTDB taxonomy): domain Bacteria; phylum Bacteroidota; class Ignavibacteria; order Ignavibacteriales; family Ignavibacteriaceae; genus CG2-30-36-16. The sequence continues at coordinate 15,872 of MNYQ01000164.1, forward strand.
ATGGTTTCCCGGTTTTAAAAATATACGCGGTACAACTTTTATACATCGAATGCGGCTCAGGTGTAGGATCGAATTTGTCTACGAAATATGGAAAACCAAACAGCTCTGTTTTTTTATCATACAGTGCAATAAAACAATTTTCAGCATAAAGCACTTTACCGAGTGATTGATGGATCAGCTTCAGTAATTCATTCAAATTCTTAGTAGTCGTAACGCCGTGATTAATTTCGTATAATACCCGGCGTTCTAACTCCGTCCGTTTCTGCTCAGTAACTTCACTAACGATAGATAGACATGTTTTTTCCCCTTTTAGTACGAACCGCGCTTCAAAATATTTTATTTCTCCATTTATCGGAAGTGAATAATTTTGATTTTGCAGCTCACCTGTGGCAAAAGTTTTATCAATACATTGAATAGACTGATTAGCAACTTCCGGCGGAAGTACTTCCGCAACTTTTTTGCCTATAAATTCTTCTGGATGAACGTAAAGGCTATCCTTATCGTTAGAATATATGTCTAAAAATATGTAGTTACTGTCGAAGACAAAAATTAAATCGGGCAATGCATTTAAAAGCGCATTAAGATTTTCCTGGTTCTCTTTTATCTGATTGCATGCTCTCTGAAGTTCGTTTTCGTTTTCAAATCTCTTTTCCGATAAAACAATAATTATACGGGCAACAATAATTCCGCCCCAGCTAATAACCATAAATACGAACAATAAAAATTCGTAATAATCATGATCATTCGTTTTTAACAATGCGAAATCTAACACTATCAGAATTAGCCCGATGAGAACTGTTACCGATAAAGAAAAAATAAAAATTGAGTGGTTTAATTTCATTTTAGCGGAACTTGGCAGCCCTAAAAATTGACGGACAAGCGGAAGGCGAAGTAACGTTTCGGCTAACAGAGCGATCAAAACAAAATTAACGCTGTCCTTTATGGCAAAGGTTGTAAGGAGATGATAGTTAATAGAGCGGATAGAATTTGCTTCCCAAAATGGGGGATTAAGAGAGAGTAATGGTATAAATAAAAAATGATATAAGATCCACATGGAAACGATATTTACCGCAAGTATCAGAAAAAGCTTTGGTAAGATTTCCGAATACTTATCATCCGTTTTAGAATAACTTATAATACCAATGGAAGTAAATAGTCCCAAAAGAATTACAAAATTCATTACATTTGGATAACCATTATTTGTCCAAAGTAAAAAAGGATAAAATGCGCTGCCCGAAACTCCGGCTATAAAACCAAATTTTGCTCCATAAGCCATCGCAATTAATATTGGAAATGTAATTGACCAGGGCATGCTTATTAAAACTTCACCAATAGTGATGGAAAAACTATAAGGTGAAAAGAGAAGCCCTAAAAATCCAAACACAATTGCAGTGAGCCATTTCCTTTTTGGATCCAAGGCGGCTGTGCCGGTAAAATAATTTTTAACCGCTACTATTTTTTCGTTTTTGCTATTTGGTTTCATATCAATTTTTAGTTATTTAGCTATGACATCTCTTATTTTGCGTAAGGTGACTTCGTAACACACCTTACGTAATATGATATTCAAATTTTGTGTGCGGACCCAAAAGTTGAAAAAGTCATTGCGAATCCCGCATGCGGGAAGTGAAGCAATCCCTGAGTCGAATTTTGAGATTGCTTCTCCCGCAATGCGGGATCGCAATGACAGTCATTTGGTCATTGCGAATGAGTCTTCGAGTGAGGCAATCTGATGCATTCGTTGAGATGACTCACTAATTAATTTTCCAGCTATGCTTTTGTAACTTATTTTTTCTTTTAACTTGAAAAACTTTTTAAGATCATTTTCTCGTATGCAAAAACTATTATCATCAACCAAAATTTCTGCTGCGCCATTATTTTGTATGTTAAAAAATTTGTTCAATTCGAACATTGAAAGATAATAAATATATTTTTAACATCATTCACATAAATTGGTTACTACACTCCGTTTTTCGTCGCAATTAGAGGTGCAAGAATCAATCAAGAATTTGCGAAATCTTCCTAGTTAGATAGGGAATAGACAATTCTTTTAAATGATAGATGTTACGCAAGAAAGGGAAATATCCTCTAAACTCTATACCTTTTGGATAGGTCGCTCCTACAAAGCTTTTTCGAGAATCGGATTTATTATTTTCTACAAACATTTTGCACCTGACGGAGCGAAATCTAAAAAATATGACAATCTGTTTAGCTCTGTAAGTGCGTCATGTTTGTAATTACACAACGCAACGGGTGTTCAAGCTCCATAGGCGCGCCCTTTGGGGATTTTTGCGCAACTTCAATAAATGACGAAAAATTGCATTCCTCAAATAAACCTTTATAGACTAATTACAATAACAAACGAATTTATTTTCGAAGGTATAAATAAGACAAATCAATTTGTTATTTTTACATTAACGTTCTTCGGTATTTTTTTAATTATGGAATTTTATGGAGCTAATATGAAAATCAGGATTCTCCTTTTCTCAATTTTTCTTTTTGCATCCTCTATTTTTGCAGGTTCACCTGATAGCATCATAATTGGACCGGGCGTAATTCAATATCATCACGTAATTGATTCAGGTCTATGGAATATAAATGTAATAAAGATTGATATTCAAAACCCATGGTTAAAATTTCGATCGGTTAAAGCCGGTGATAAACTTATGGCTTTTGAAAAGACATCTTCAATGGCAGCCCGCAACAATTTTGAGGAGCATAGAGTTGTAGCAGCTATCAACGGCGATTTTTATAACACAAGTACGGGTGAACAGGTTGGTACTCAAGTAGCAAACGGCGAACTGCTGAAAGTAACAAGTGATTGGTTAAACGCAGCTTTCGATATTAATAAAAATCCAATGATCGGATTGCAAAATTTTTCAGGTTCTATAATAAGAGGGGACAGTACAAAAAGTATCTCGGGAGTAAATAAAATTCGCAGTACAGATGAGTTGATAATTTATAATTCCTTTATAGGGGGGTCTACTTCAACCAATCAATTTGGAACTGAAGTTAGGATTATTCCCCTTGATAACTGGCTCGTTAATGATACTATAAGATGTATTGTCGATACGATAATTGCCGGCGTTGGGAATATGTCTATCGGAAAAAATAAAGCAGTACTCTCCGGGAATGGTTTATCAGGTGCGTTTTTAGTAAACAATTTGTTTAAAGACGATACAATAAAAATTGTTTTAAAGTTAATTCCAGCATTTACAAAACTTGAACAACTTATAGGCGGAAATACGTGGCTTGTACAAAATGGAATTGTTAATCAGGATAATGGTGATCGTCATCCACGCACAGCCATTGGATTCAACGAGGATTCTTCAAAATTTTTTCTTTTTGTTGTTGACGGAAGACAACCCGGTTTGAGCGTTGGTATGTCGTACAAAGAACTTGGTGATTATATGAAAACCTGGGGAGTATATCAGGGATTAAATCTTGACGGCGGCGGATCATCTACAATGGTAGTGAGAGGCGCAATCGTTAATAGCCCATCCGATATTGGCGGTGAAAGGTCGGTTGCAAATAGTCTTTTGTTAATTAGTACTGCGCCGACGGGACCATTAGCACACATAAGAATTAAACCAAAAGAAATATTCGCAATCGGAGGCTCCGGTGTAAACCTTACTGCTTCCGGATTTGATCAACATTATAATCCCGTAAGCATTCCTTCCGGCAGTATTGTTTGGAGTTGTGATCCGGCAATCGGCAGTGTATCCCAGCAAGGAGTATTTACAGCTGCATTCGATACTGTCTCCGGATATATTTATGCTGCTGTTGGTGATATTAAAGATTCATCAGTAGTGCATCTGACAAAGCTTTCACAGATTCAGTTAGTCCCAAATCCGGTTATTCTTCAACCGGGACAGTCACAACAAATGTCAGCCACTGCATATGATAATTACAACAATATAATTTTGCTCCAGCAGACCGATTTTCAGTGGTCAGTAACAGGTGGTTTGGGGAGTATAACTCCGGGTGGTTATTTTACTGCAATAAATACAGGCAATGGAGAGATAATTGCGGAGATTGATTCCATCAGTGGGTCCGTTCCTCTTACGGTTGGTACATCAGCTACAATAATTCTTGATGATTTTTCTGATCTTTCCGGATACACATTAACCGGAACAAGAGTAAATCTGGCGCAGTGCAGTTTTGTGTACGATAGTACAAATTTTATTTCAGCTCCAACTTCCGGAAAGCTTTATTACAGTTTAACCACAGGCGGAACCAGCGCTTTATATTTGAATAAAGAAATTCAAATATCCGGCACTCCGGAAAAACTAAGCATTCAGATTTTCGGCGATGGAAAAAAGCATTGGCTCAGGGGTGAATTTAAAGATGTTGATAACGAAATATTCCTGATCAATTTTACAACCGCTGATCCTGGAATTGATTGGATAAATATTTGGAAATATATTGAAGTGGATCTGAGTGATGCTGTGCCCAGTTGGGCAAATCCGAGTGCGATACTAAATTTCCCGATTAAGTGGACGCGCACTTATCTTGCTGAAACGAATGACACAAAAAAAGATGACGGCGCAATATCTCTCGAAGATTTTCGCGCACATTTTATCATCACCGGGCTTAAGGATGAATCTGTTTTACCTGAAGAGTTCAAACTATTCCAAAACTACCCTAATCCTTTTAACGGTTCTTCAGTTATAAAATATTCAATCCCGGAGTTATCACGTGTTAGAATAAAAATATTTAATCCACTCGGTGAAGAAATTGAAACTCTTGTTAACGAAGAAAAATCAATTGGCACTTATGAATTGACATGGAGTGCAGCTAATCTTCCAAGTGGTGTATACTTTTACCAATTGCAGACCGGTTCGTTTGTCCAGGTACGGAAAATAATTCTGCTCAAGTAGGAAAGATTAATTTGACAGGGCGGATTTTGCGGATTAGCTTTTAACTTCATTACTGAGTACTAATTAATCTGATGGCAAGAAAAATCAATAATCCAACTGTTGCTCCCAAATATATCCATCGGATATATTTGCGCCCTTCTTCATTTCGAGATATTAATAATCGGACGGTTGGATAAATAAAAAAAAAATCCATTATTAAAATAGGTATTAGATAGATTAGCGGGAGCCAATTCATTATAAATGGGACGAAAGTAAGTAAAACAACAAAAAGAAAAATGAAGCCGCTTATTTTAAGAGCGGCTGGCATTCCATATTTAATTGCTAACGAATTTGAATTAATAATAAGGTCGCCTTTAATGTCCATTGCATCGGAGGCAATTTCTTCTCCCAAATCTATCAATACGGCAATTAGGCTGAACAACAATACCATTTTATTTAAGGGTAAGCCAACGGTTGCGCCCCCATAAATAAATGTCATTCCAACCGAGATGCTAACTAAAATATTCCCGATTAAACCACTCTTCTTTAATTTACCGTTATAAAGAAATCCAATTACTGCTAAGGTTATTGAGAATAGTAGAACGATAATACTGATTAAATAGCTTAAGACAAGTCCAACGAATAATAGAAATATTGAAAGCCAGAATGCTTCCGAAGGTGAAACAAGTTTAGCGGGAATCGGTCGGTGCGGTGCATTGATCTTATCAGTCTCAATATCGAAAAAATCATTTAATACTAAAATTGATGCTGAGATTGAAAACACCGACATGAAACCAAAGATTGTAACAAGTAACGGAGCAAATTCTCCGAGGGCTAATAATTGACCCATTACAACGCACACTCCGGCAGAGAAGGGGAGTTCAAATCGCAATAATCTAAAAAGTCCTTTAATTTTTTTCACAACATTCAATTATTATGAACACGAAAGTAAGAACCAAACATTGTTTGGTTTTAGCTCTGCCTAAATTAATTGGAAAAGTAATGTCGAAAATCATTTATATTATTTTTATTGGCATTTCAAAAATTAAAAACTTCACACACAAATTTATAATTACACAAAAGCTGCAACATTTATAGCGGACGGCTTGAATAAATTGTTCGGGTAAATCCGCTTTGCGCCCGCCCGTTAGCAAACGAATTAGCGGGAACAGGGGATTGTGCTTCAGTCCAGCATTCTTATAATATTTTTCAAGTGCGGGATTTGGCATGAATCTTTAAATGTTTTGGTGTCTTATTTATGACGAGAACATTTCTAGGAGTTTAGATATTAGCTTGCCTTGAATTAGTTTGGAAAGTGCAGCAATCTTTTTAATCAACCTAGATTTATCGACAGTTCTAATTTGATCTAAGACAATCTGTCCTTGCTTACCTCCTACTTTGCAAGGGACTCTTGTAGGATAATTGCGTAGTTTTGATGTTAGTGGTGCTATTATAACTGTCGAAATATTATTGTTCATTTCGTTTGGCGAAATGATTACACACGGGCGTGTCTTTTTTATTTCACTACCAACTGTTGGGTCTAAATTTATTAAATAGATTTCAAATCTCTGGAATTCCATTTACCATTCCCATTCTTCATTATCCCAAGAATTTGTATTTTCTAAGAAGACTTCGTCTAAAAGAACATCATCTTTATTCTCAGACATTTTTTGGTATGCTAAGTCCCAATTTTCTCTAACCTTTGAGGCTGAGGTTAAAATTATCCTATAGTTTTCAACTTCTATTTCAACCTCATTTTTCAATCCGCTTTCTTCAAGCATATGGCGAGGAATTCTTATACCTCTTGAATTTCCAATCTTTATTACTTTTGTTTTCATATCCATCTTTCCAAAATTAGTGGGCACAATGTAATTACATTTATAATAAAATTCAATAAAATAAATGATGTAAAACTCTCATCTTTTTGGCAGCAATGCTCTCTATTAATGAGCAAAAAAAATGATATACGTTAAAATCTGGGAGGATGATTTATTGACCTGCCCGGCTTTTTGACAGATAAAATAGATGTTCCCTTGTAAATCCATTTTGCGTCTTAGCGCATCCAAAGATCACCCCGCCCGTTAACTAATGGAATAGCGGATGCACGGGAACAATGGATAATGCTCATTCCAGCATTCTTATAATATTTTTCAAGTGCGGGATTTGGCATGAATGGCTTAAACGTTATCTGGCGTCTCTATCTTAAAAATCTATTGCTCAAGATTTCTTGAATATTTCTTCTGCCATCAATTACTGAATGTATATAAATTAAGTTGTCTTCAATTTCGTATATAATACGGTAAGGTTTATAAAGAATCTCTAAATAACTTTTAATTCCGGTTGGTCTCAATTCAGGTGGAATGTGTCCTCGCTCTGGAAATTTCTCAAGCTTATAGCAAGTTTCTTCTAAAGCATCTAAAAGTCTATTTTCTGATTGAATACTATCATTCATTGCAGCATAAATAAATATTTCTTTAAGATCTAACTTGGCTTGAGGATCAATTATAACTTCATAATTCATAGTCATTGAATAGATTTCAATTCATTGCGAAGATCGGCAAATGTTTCTTGAATTCCTCTCGCTTTTTTATTCTTATCACGAGTCATTGCAACTAATTTAAGCATAGCCATAGTTTCTTGAGTTTTTTCATAAACTCTTATGTCTTGAACAATTACCTTTGCCTCACCATTCTGAGTAATAACAAAAGTTTTTTGCTCTTTATTGATTTTCTCAATCAAATTAGCAGCATTGGCTTTCAGATAGCTGATTGATTTTACTGATTCACTTAATTTCATATCGCAGCCTTTTTTTAGACCAAATATAGTCTATCGCATCATTTATATCAAATTAATTTTAGCCATAACGGCGTGGCGGCGTGGCTTTTCACCCGTCCGCCCAGAACAGCGATGCTAAATAATATTTTCATTAAAATAAACTTTCATTTACAAACTAAGCCCAACAAATAAACCGAAACGGTAGAACAAACTTATAAACACCACAAAAGCCAAATGCGAAAACGCTTTCGGCTTGAGGCGCGAGTTACATTTCGTTGTAGCATATCTCGAAAATTTATCTTTTTATTTCCTTGATTCTCTAATCCATTTGGATATTTCCTTCCAGGATGGCTCTTTGCCATACATTAAAATTGAAAGTGAGAAAATTATTCCGGCTGCTTTCCGTAAATACCAGATGGTTACGATTAGTAGGATCAAAGAAAGTAATATCTCTATAAATGACACATCTGTTAAAACCAGCCTTGCTGATAGAACCGGCGAAGAAGTAAGCGGAAAAAAAGATAATATTTTCATCACTAACGAATCCGGATCCCCGAGAGCGTAAAATGCAATTGCAACCGGTATAACTGGCACCATCATTAAAGAACTTCTCGCTGAAGTATTCGGGTCGTTAATTGTGGCAGCTATTGCCGAAAAAAAAGTGTTCCATAACAGAAAACCGCTAATGGATAGAATAAATAATGCAACTATTAATAATGGATTGGTTATTGAAAGTGGTATAGACCAACCGCTGCCGAAAATCGAAGAAACTATAATAAATACAACTGTGCTTAAAACACTTGTTACAAGCAAAACAATCGATAACAATGATATACCTAAAATCTTCCCGTTTATCCAAGTTTTTGGACTAATAGCAGATGCTATTACTTCAGTTATTCTAAGTTGTTTCTCCCCGGTTATGGCTACAAATTGATAAGACAATCCAAAGAATACTCCAAGCAGCATTAATCCAATAAATATTCCGGCTGAAACCTTTTCGCCGGTACTACTTTCTTCTCTTTTTGTTTCGGTGTAGTTCATTTTTATTTGAGCTTGCTGAAAAATGTTTTTTAGCTGTTCTTGGGAAATATTTGATTGCTTAAGTTTGATTTGCTGCCGTGCCGAAGTAAGCGCTTTCTGCAATTCTCCTAACCAGGCGGGTTCTTTATTTACGGTTAGCTCAATATTATCAATATCGTTTAATATTAGTATTCCACCTATTTCTTTTTTAGCCAATAACTTTTTCTGCTCATCTGTCTCGGCAAATTCTTTTTTTATTAGTTCGATTTTACTTTCATTACTTAATTTGATAGGAAGAACGCCGCTGTTGATAATGACTAATTCAACTTTATCATCACTGAATTTTTCTATGAGAGCTTTTCCGCCAAAAATTAAGAGACTAATCAATGCACTAATCAACAGAGTGATAATTTGATCCTTTAATTTGAACCATCTGTTGAATTCCCATTTAACAACTTCAAGAGTCAATTTGATCTGTGAGTTTCTCCCATTATGCATTACTCTCACCTTTGTCCTTACTAATTCTCTCGATAAATATGTCGTGTAAAGATATATGTTCAGTCTCTACGGAAGTTATTGTATAATTTGAAGCGGCTTTGTTAAGCAATCCCGATAATGATTTGTTTTGCTTTAAGAATATTTTTACTTCAGTATCATTTATAGATTCAACTTTTTCCACCGCATCATCATTTTGGAGCAATGATAAATCAGGTATGCTCTCTACATTTATTATTATTTTTTCTCCGCTGGAAAAGTCTTTCTTTATTTCATCAACGGTTCCATACGCGATTTTTTTCCCATTGTTTAAGAGTAAAACACGGTCGGCAATACGTTCAACTAAGTGCATTTGATGTGCACTTAATAGTATTGTGGTTCCTTTGTCGCGAAGCTCTTTGATTATCATTAAAAATGCTTCTTGATTGATAGGATCGAAACCAGCAAAAGGTTCGTCAAGTACCGCAAATGATGGATTGTGAAGAACAGAAGAAATGAACTGAACTTTTTGTTGATTTCCTTTTGAAAGCGTGCTTAGTTTTTCGTTTTTTCTCTCGTATAATTCAAGTTTTTCAAGCCATTCTTCGGCAGACTTCTCAGCTTGCTTTTTGATCATACCTCTGATGACACCCATAAAAGTTAAAGTCTTTATTATTGGAATTTCTTGATATAATCCACGCTCTTCGGGTAAATAACCAAGTTCAGAAGCAAGAGGAATCCGGGAATTTTTATTTTCGTTTAAGTAAAATTCAATTATTCCTTCATCGGGTTTAATTATGTCCATCAACATGCGCACTATAGTTGTTTTTCCGGCACCATTTGGACCAAGCAAAGCAAAAATTTCTCCTCTATTTATACTGAAGGAAAGATTATTTACTGCGGTAATTTTTCCAAATTGTTTTCGTATTGAATCTACCTTCAGTATCTCATCTGAATTTTTCATTAAACTCCTTTTTCGAATGAGTGAAAATTTATTGCAATATAACGGCGTGGCAAATAACCCGCCGCCCAAAACAGAAATGCCGAATAGTTGCTGCAACTTTTATTTACTTGTTCCGCGTTCTTTGCGGGATAAAAATGTATTTTAGAACAAACTACATCAAAGAGCAACCAATTTTTCAACGTAACTTTATAATTACAAGAATGCCGCATTAAAATTAGTTTACCCCGCCAAATGCGGGGCTGTCCGTGTTGAGCGGCGGGTTATGCCTTTAGATTAATTTATTGCATTGAAAATAATTCAATTTCCTCTATTCCAGAAAAGTCTTTTTGGTTAATAGTGGCGATGCTTTTTATCTTATTTGATAGTGCAATACTTATTATTTCGTAATCATGAATCTTGAGACCGCGTGGAGAATATTTTTTAAGTAATTCCACAAATATTAAGTATGACTTTTGGGTGGGATATAGAATTGTAAATGTACTTCTGAATTCTTCGGTTATATTAAGAGCCTCTTTTACTGAAATAGTAGAGTTTGGAATACGAGTAATTACGGATAGAAATTCAGAAATATTCTTTGAAGTAGCAAACAGTTTTAATGATTCGTCACTTAGTAGTTCTTGAACTGAATTAAAATATTTCGAGTCTTCATCAATAGAATATAGTAATAAATTTGTATCAAATAATACATTATTCATAGGCTCTTTCTCGAACATTTATATTGTCAAATTGTCCCTTTAATTTATATGTGTGGAATTTCTTTTTAATTGTTTTGGGAGATTTCAGTCCATCAATATATTTGTAAACCTTTTCCAATAAATCGTTTGGCATACGATCTATTTCGCGTTTAATTCTTTCTTTTGTTACCATGTCTTTCTCAATAATTCTAAATTATTTTTGCCTAAATATAAACCTTACCCTTAATACATTCAATCCATTATATAGAAGGCATAACGGCGTGTTATCCCGATAGTTCGTTGGCTAACGGACGGCGTCCGCTTGAGCCTTCAATGGTCGCCAAATAGATATGTTCATTTTTCTGTTTATATTAAAAAATAAAATCCTATTAATGTCTTTTCTTATTAAAACGCCTCTTATTCTGCAACCACACTTTAACATTCCGGCATTAGCGATAGTGGTTTATTAGCAATTGCTGGTTATGCATTTTATTAAAATAAATTATATCCCAACTTTTGTAATACTTTAACTATAACTCGATTCTTTTTATTATTCTAATTTCTTGCCAGTCATCAGTCAAATAATTATATCCAATTATTGCTCCTATTCCACCTCCTATTAAAACTCCAGAAATTAGTCCGCCCCAAAATCCTGGTTGCCCAACCTTTGACCATCCCCCACTGTTTTCATTAATTAAATACATTGTTATTCCTAAACTTATTCCACCAAATATAGAACCCAAAATAGCTCCATTAACTGTATTGTGTTTTAAGCTTTCTGAAAACTCAATTCTTTGTATTTGTCCCAATGGTATAAAAATTATTTTACTACTAATATTTATAGCCATTGTATCTAAATTTATTTGATCGAATTTACATACTAAAGGTTGATAAAAATATTCTTGAGATGTTATTCTTATTCGGTCACCTCTTGACAAACTAGCTAATTGAGCAAATTGTTTTGATGGGAAAGAAAAAAACAATATGAGAAAGAAGATGAGAGAAACAAATATTTTTTTCATAACGATCAACCTCATATGATAATTATTTATTAAATGCATAACAGCGTTGCTTTTCACCCGTCCGCCTCGAACAGCAATGACACAATGAAAAACTACAGCCAATAATTTTTGATACATTTATTTAATAAAACAAACCTATATGCAATGTTTACCAATTTACCAAACCCAAAAACTTGAACAATGCCGCAATGAAAACGCGGTCGGATGGAAAAACTGGTTAGGCAACTTAATTACGGTTCAATCCATTTTGACGAGCACCTAACTTTTTTTTCCATCTATTTTCCTTTTCAATTACTTCTTCAGCAGAAAAAGTTGATGGAAGTATTTCCAGAATTGAAAACTCAAAATTGTTTGGTTCTAAATCCATTAACTCTATATTTCCACCGTGCCCACTGTTAGCGTAACTTTGCCAACGTCCAAAAATTCCTTTCCCACCGTATGCTGAACCGACATATAATTTACCAGAGACTTTTTCTCTAATAAGGTAGATACCATTAATATTGGATAGGGCGGTAACCCAAGTGATATTGGATGATTGGTAATTTATTATTCTCCTTAATTCGGGATAACTTAGATTAATCTGGTCGTATGATTTAAAATCTCCAATTGAGTTTTTACCTTTAATTTCAATAACTGGTTTATCTTTTGTCTGAACCCAGGACAAAGTTGATTTACCCCAGTCAACGACTAATCTTCCAGTTAATTCATCGAGAATCGAATTATAGTTTAAGTTATACCAACACACTTCTTTATGCCAATTTTGCGGGAAAGAGTGTTTGTCGATAAGTGAATGCACAGATTTAGGAAGATTTATATTTTCAATGTAGCCGGTAATATCCCATATGCCCAAAAATAAAGCTAAAGTATTTCTATAAGGAGAAAAGACTGCGATTCTTTTTGCATCGGAAAATTTGTTTGGAGCTTGCATACTTTGGTAGGTATCAAAACGCTCCCGGTTATTTCTAAATGTTTCAAGTATTGGTATTTCGGCATTACCGTGGCGTACTAATCTAATTGTGTCTATATCAATTCCATAGAGCTTTACAATGTTATAAAAAGTCATAGTCTCTCTATTCTCTGGATGAAAACTCCAATGAATTTCAGAATATAAGTTTGATGATGTGCTGCAATGATATTTTGCATACTCCCAAGGGTTTGGTTCTCTTTTTTCAACTAGATAAAAATCAATCTCCTTTTTGAGAGTATTTATGATTTGATTAGAATTATTGCTTCCCTTTTCAACAAGAAATTCAACACCGAATACATACTTTATTGGCGGAGAAACTAATGCTACACAAACATTAGAATCTTTATAGAACAATTTAATATGTTCTTGATTTTGGTCTACTGGTTTTTCTTGCCAACAATACTTATTCATAACACTCAAATTTTTGTTGCCTAACGGCGTGTTATGTTAAAAAACAACACCGTAGTTAATTTTATTTTTGGTATCCATCCCGCTTCTAGCGGGAAAAGATTTGCTTCTACTTTTTACATACGCAAAAAGCAAGGGTTGTTTTTTCTTTCGGAATAGCTTCGCCCCGAAAGTACGTCAAAAGTTTAACAAACATCTAATTTCCAAGTTGACTTTAATCGAAATAACTGGTTATGCTGTTTTTCTATAAATACGCACTAAAAAGCGTGGGTAATACCATTTAATTCTACAAATCGAAATAGATTTGAATTCGACAAATTATTTATCCATTCTTTTTCTTTTCCGACCTCAACTTTTAATATTCCTAATTGGAAATAATACGGAGAATGATTTAATCGAAATCTATTTTTTAGCAAATTCCAGTTTTCTATATCTTCTGCTTTGAAGCTTTTTACCCAAAATTCTACAAGTATTTTTGATTCGCTATTTGAATATGAAGTTTTGGTTGTTCCACCCCATATATATGATTTTGATTCAAAGATGGTTTTGATTACTTGCATACTATCTTGCGGAAGATTTGATTTATATTGGAACGATACAATATTATCTATAGAAATATTATCTAATGAGTAGACACAATTCGCAACTTCCTCAAGTGTCACACTATCTTTAAGTCCAAAGGCAACTTCACCTTGAACATAATCTAGAGATTCACTTTCAGGATTTGTAATCTCCTTTTTATCAGAACAACTTATAAAAAAGAAGCACAATACGATTATAAATGAAATAGCTTTCATAATCATTCTTCCTTTTATTTATCAACAGCATAACGGCTTGTAATCTCGCAAAAGCGGGACAAGTTATTAAAACACAATACTGCCGTATTAATTATTTTGTGCACCAATCCCGCTTCAAGCGGGAAAAGATTTCCTTCTACTTTTTACATACGCAAAAAGCAAGGGTTGCATTCTGCTGAAATTACAAGTGACCGGGTTAAGTCGCTTTGCAGTTTAGTCCAAGACCGGATTATGCCTTGGCTACGTTTGGCATAAATCCTTGTAACGTTATGTGGCATTACATTTACAGTTATGATAATTTTTGTTTGAGCATTGAGTGTCTGTAAAAATAGACTTGTATTCTGATTTAGAAATTGAGTTTTGATTTTTACTCCACTCTAAAATATTTTCTGCTTCTTTATTTTCCTCAATCGTAAAATCTTTAAGGACATATCTTGCATTTTTTGAATAAAATCGTTTTGCCAATTCTGGAGCAAACTCTTGTAGGTGTGGCCCTTGATTCTCAAGTAGCAAAAAATAATTAAAAGTGAATGATTTTGCTCTATTATGGTTTATTCTATTTTTGTTCGGAACTTTGCCAATGCCAACCCAATTAATTTTATGGGAAATTCCATACTGCTGTGGTTCTGCGCTTTTACCTCCAACTCCTATTACTGCATCAAAATTAAATTCTCTAATTTGTCCCATACAATCATTTATTCCAAATTCCCCATCTAAATTCGGATCTCCAGGATGTGTACGCTTATAT
>MNYQ01000205.1 GCA_001873185.1 Ignavibacteria bacterium CG2_30_36_16
TTACAATCATATCCCCGCGGATGCCGTCTTTACCGGTCATTCCCATTCCTTTAACCCGAAGCAGTTTCCCGTCATCGGATTCTTTGGGAATAACAACCATAATATTTTTTCCGTCAACTGTTGTAATCTGTTTTTTGCCGCCGAGCAGGGCATCGTACAAACTAACTTCGAGATTATAATAAAGATCTTCTTCCTTCCGTTCTAAAAAAGGGTGCTCGGCAATATGAATTTTTAAAAATAAATCTCCGCTCTCTCCACCGGAAGTGCTTTTACCGCCCTGCCCCTTTAAACGTAATTTTGTGCCTTCGGATGCACCCGGCTGAAATTTTATTTTAAGCTTCTTTCCGTCAATTCGTAGCTGTCGTTCAACCCCAGAAAAAGCTTCTTCAAGAGTTATTGTCACGGTTGATTCATAATCCCTCCCTTTACGTGCGGCGCTCCACCCCGCTCCCCCTGCGCTGCTGCGCTGTCCCCCGCCAAAAAACGATTCAAAGAAATCTGAAAATCCGCCTGCGTTACCAAATAAATCATCTATGTTTGAGCTGAAATGAAATCCGCTATTTTGCTGCCCACCGGCATATTGTCTAAACCAATCCTCGGCATTTCCACCCGAAGTTCTATGGTTTTTCCAGTTAGAACCGAGCTGGTCGTAACGTTTACGTTTTTCCGGGTCGCTTAAAACTTCATTCGCTTCAGTTAATTCTTTGAATTTTTCTTCGGCAGTCTTGCTGTTAGGATTTGCATCCGGATGATATTGCTTTGCAAGTTTGCGGTAAGCTTTTTTTATCTCCTCCTTTGTAGCGTTTTTTTCAACACCCAATATTTTATAATAATCTTTAAATTCCATTATTCAAATCATTTTTTAAAATAACAATCGAGAGAGGTTTGAATAAACCTCTCCTTAATTTTGCACCGCTTTTTCAAATCATTTCACTTTTATTTCAAGCTGTTTTGGTTTTGCTTCTTCCGATTTTGGAATGTTGATTATTAATTGTCCATCTTTAAATTCGGCTTCAATTTTGTCCTCAAGAATTTTTTTCGGAAGTGCGAAAGAACGATAGTACTTTCCGAATAGTCTTTCTACACGATGATACTTGCTGTTTTTGTTTTCAGTTTCCTGTTTTCTTTCGCCGCTAATTGATAGTTGACCATCGGAATAGGAAATTTTAACATCTTCCTTTTTGATTCCCGGTAAATCAACTTTTAATTTAAAATTATTATCGTCCTCATAAATATCTGTAAGCGGCGCCCAATCAGCAAGTCCATACTGTTCAGTTTCATCATTTGTTTTGTTGCCAAAACGATTTCCGAGAAGGTCAAACATTCTGCTGAATTCCTTTTCGATGTTTAACAACTCTCTTTCGGGATTCCATTTTATAAGTGCCATTTTTGCCTCCATTATTATGATTAATTATAATTTTAATTGCTCTTATGTATTTCAATTCGTGTGCCAGTCTTGATTTGCCAGTTAATTGCTTTAGGTACAATGATTTGGCTTTTTTATCGGACAAAACCTAATTTCGAGCCGGCTCATATCTCGCCATATTGTCGCATATAAAAGAAGGTGTTGACCGAAGTTGTGTCAGAGAGTATTAAAATATTGCGGAATTGGAAGACGATACTAAACAGGAGGTTTATTTGAATTGTCAATGACTAATAAATCATTTATTTTTACACACTTATTAAATTAGAATTTTAAATGAACCGTGTTTTTATCGAAGACACTATTGTTGCACTGGCTACACCACCAGGAATTGGGGCTATTTCAGTGATTCGGGTGTCGGGTTCGGATTGTTTCGTTGCTGCTGAAAAAATATTTGTTGGTAAAATTAAGCTTTCGCGCGCTTCTTCTCATACGATTCACTACGGCAAAATTATCGATGAGGATGCGCTGGTAGTTGATGATGTGCTCATTTCGGTTTTTCATAATCCGAATTCGTTTACCGGTGAAGATTGTGTTGAAATAAGCACACATGGCAATCCGATTATTATAAAAAAAATTATCGAGTTGCTTCTTAAACAGAATATTCGACTTGCTGAACCGGGGGAATTCACAAAAAGAGCTTTCCTAAATGGACGGATCGATTTAACTCAGGCGGAAGCTGTTGCCGATGTAATAAATTCACATTCGGAAGCATCTTTGAGAGGCGCTAGAAATCAATTGGACGGATTGCTTTCAAAAAAAATTAACGTTTTGCGCGAGCAACTTATAAATACATCGTCGTTTGTTGAGCTGGGGCTTGATTTTGCTGAAGAAGACATTGAGTTTATTGACAACATTGAACTCTTAAAAAAAATTAACGGCATTATTTCAGAAATTGACGAGCTGCTTGCAACATATTCGTTTGGGCGAATGATTCGTGATGGCGTGAATGTAGCTCTTGTTGGAAAGCCGAATGTCGGAAAATCTTCAATATTGAATTATATTCTAAAGGAGTCAAGAGCAATTGTTAGTCATATACCGGGAACCACGAGGGACGTGATTCGAGAAGAAGTTTTAATAAGCGGTGTTTTATTCAGACTTTTTGATACCGCCGGTATTCGGTTATCCGAAGATGAAATTGAAAAAGAAGGTGTTTTTAGAAGCAGGGAAGCAGTTAGAAATGCAGACATGGTCCTTTTTATAAATGATGCCGAGCATGGTTTTTCGACCGAACTTTATAGCGAATTGGAAAAATTGACAAAACCGAAAAACATCATTGCCGTAATGAACAAGATGGATCTTGTTGGTGAAGGATATTCAGTAACTGGTGTTGCTGTGTCGGCAAAAACTGGCTTTGGAATGAAAGATTTGTTTGTGCTGATGATAAAAAATGCCCTGGGGGGTAATAATTATTCAGAGAAGACGCCTTTGGTTTCGAACTTGAGACATTATCGTTGTTTAATTAAATCCCTGGAGTGCCTTAAATCTGCCCTGATCACTGCAAAAAAAAATCTTTCGGGCGAATATATTTCAGTAGATCTAAGAGCCGCGGCGGTTTCGTTGGGAGAAATAATTGGCGAAGTTACTACTGATGATATTTTAAATAATGTTTTTTCGAAGTTTTGTATCGGGAAATAGCTGTTTCACATGAAACTTGTAAATCTATTTTTAATCCGGTTTCACGTGAAACTGAGAATAATGGAAATTGCTAAATAATGTCATATGATATTCTGGTTATAGGCGGCGGTCACGCCGGGATTGAGGCTGCGGCGGTGGGCGCTAAGATGGGTTGCTCTGTTGGATTAATTACGATGGATAAATACGCACTCGGCAGAATGTCTTGCAATCCAGCAATCGGAGGAACTGCAAAAGGACATCTCGTTAGGGAAATTGATGCCCTCGGCGGCATTATGGGAAAAATTGCCGATAAATCTGGAATTCAATTTAGAATGTTAAATCTCTCGAAAGGTCCGGCGGTGTGGTCTCCGCGTTGCCAGTCCGATCGGCGGTTATACAGCGAAGAAGCTTATAAATTACTATCAACAATAAGCAGAATAACAATTCTTGAAAATTCTGCCGTGAGGATTGTCGTTGAGGGATCGTCTGTAAAAGGCGTTTTGACGGAAGAGGGTTTCTTTATTGAGTCTAAAACTGTAGTTCTTTCTTCCGGCACTTTTTTAAATGGACTAATGCATACCGGACTCTCTGCTATAAAGGGGGGAAGATACGGGGAAAAGCCCTCAGCCGGCATAACGGAATCATTAATCGAATTGGGATTTACTTCAGGCAGATTAAAAACCGGAACTCCGCCAAGATTGAAAAAAAATTCGATTAATTGGAGCACCCTCGAAGAACAGCCAGGCGATAATAATCCTCAACCATTTTCGCATTTTACTCCTATGGTTGAATTCCCATATCTTCCACAAGTGAGTTGCCACATCACTTACACAAATGAAGCGGCACACAAAGAACTGGAAAAGGGGTTTCGGTTTTCTCCGATGTTTACCGGTCTTATCTCTGGCATCGGTCCAAGATATTGCCCATCTATTGAAGATAAAATTGTTCGCTTTGCAGACAAATCACAACATCAACTTTTTTTGGAGCCGGAAGGACTCGATAGCGACCAGATTTATTTAAATGGTTTTTCTTCCTCTTTACCTGCCGAAGTTCAACTTAGTGCGCTTCATAAAATCAAGGGGCTTGAAATTGTTGAAATGATTCGCCCCGGTTATGCAGTTGAGTATGACTTTTTTCCGCCTCACCAGGTTGATCTAACCCTTGAAACAAAAATTATCAGCGGACTTTATTTTGCGGGTCAAATTAATGGAACTTCCGGTTATGAAGAAGCTGCTGCTCAGGGTTTAATTGCAGGTATCAATGCTGCCTGCAAAGTTCAGGGTAGACCTGATTTTGTGATAAAAAGGAGTGAGGCATATATTGGCGTTTTAATTGATGATCTTGTAAACAAAGGGACGGATGAACCTTACCGCATGTTCACTTCCCGGGCAGAGCATCGGTTGTTATTAAGACAGGATAACGCAGATAGAAGATTGATGAAATACGGACATCAATTAGGTTTAATAACAGACTCACACATCCAGTTGATAAATGAAAAAGATTCTTTGATTCAAAAAGCAATTTCTCTTTTCGGTAGTTTTACACTTCATGCAAAGGAAATAAATCCCTTCCTCGAAAGCAAGGTATCTGCAGGAATTGATTCAGCCGAATCTGTGTCAAAATTATGTAAACGCCCGGAACTCAATTTGGCTGAAATTTTAAATCTAATAGATAAAGATAACCTTCCTATAATTAAGCAACTGTTGGGGGATAAAAAATCTCTTGAACAGGTGGAAATCGAGTTAAAGTATGAGGGTTATATTAAGAGACAATTTGAAATGGTTGCAAAATTCGAACGATATGAAAAACACGGCATTCCTTTAACATTAAACTATTTGTCTATTAAAGCGTTGTCGACTGAGGGAAGGGAAAAATTACATAAAGTTAAACCACGCTCACTCGGACAGGCGATGCGAATCTCAGGAGTTACGCCTTCTGATATTTCTATTTTATTGGTATATTTGAAAAACTAATTTGGAGGGGCTTTTATGGCCTACGCACAGGATCATTACTTAAAAGAATTGCGATCTTATTGTTGGGAAAACGGATTTAATCCGGATACCCTGAAAATAGAAAGGCTGGCACATTTCGCCGAATTAATAAGAGATAAAAATGAATCATTAAATCTTATATCCAGGAAAGATATCGATTCGATAATCGAACGGCATGTCTTTATCTCGGCTTATCTTTCTAAATATGTTCCGGAAAAATGTACTCGTTTTTTGGATATTGGAACCGGTGGTGGTTTTCCCGGAATTCCGCTTGCAATTGCTCTCCCAGAGATTCGCGGCGTATTGGCTGATTCAACCGGGAAAAAAATTGAAGCGGTAAAAGAATTTATTGACAAATTAAAACTTAGCAACGTTACTGCTGAAAACTTTCGGGTTGAGAGTGATGAATTTAAAGAAAAATATGCAAATTCTTTTGATTTGATCGTAAGCCGTGCAACCGTGCCTCTAATCATACTCTTTAGATATTCGCTTCCGCTTATAAAAGACAGAGCTTACCTTTTGGCGTTGAAAGGTGGCGCTCTTGATGAAGAATACGAAAAGGCAGAAATGAAGTATAAGTCATATATTAAAAAAACAACTGTTTTCGAATTAAGCTATAAACCTAATAACGTTAGAAATCAGAAGGGGAAAAAACTGATTTTGCTGGAGTTAATAAAATGAGTTCTTCTACCACGAAGGCTTTGTTTGCTGAGATCAGCGGGCTTTCGACTGAACAGAGAAATCCAAAATCAATGGACATAGACGCCCGTTCGACAATTGAAATATTAAAAATTATTAACGATGAAGATAAAACCATCCCGTTTGCCGTTGAACAAGAGTTACCATACATTGCCGAAGCCGTTGAAATTATTGTGTGTGCACTTAAGAATGGCGGTCGTCTTTTATATTTTGGCGCCGGAACAAGCGGTCGGCTTGGCGTTGTAGATGCCTCAGAATGCCCCCCCACATTCGGCACGCCTTTCGGAATGATTGACGGTTATATCGCCGGCGGAAGGGAAGCGATGTTTCGTGCTCAAGAAGGGGCTGAAGATTATGAGGAAAATGGAGCGAAAGATGTGCTGTCTGCAAAGGTAACAGCGAAAGATGTGGTGTGCGGAATAGCCGCAAGCAGACGCACGCCTTATGTTGTCGGCGCCGTTAAAAAAGCAAAGGCGCTTGGCGCAAAAACATTATTCATTACTTGCAATCCGAGAAAACAATTTGACATAAAAGAAGTTGATGTTGCAATGTGCCCTTATGTTGGACCAGAGGTTGTAATGGGTTCGACAAGAATGAAAAGCGGCACAGCCCAAAAACTTGTGCTTAATATGTTAACCACAACCGCAATGATTCGCATGGGTAAGATTTATGAGAACATGATGATCGATCTTCAAATGACGAATAAAAAACTTGTTGAGCGATCGAAAAGAATTGTTATGACAATTACCGGTTTGCCATACGACGAAGCCGCCGATTATTTGACGCTGGCTGGCGGTCATGTAAAAACTGCTCTTGTAATTATTCTTGCCGGTGTTAGTGCAGATGAAGCAAAGAGCCGCCTCGAAAAAGCAGATGGTTTTGTTCGCAAAGCTATCGAGGGCAAATTTTAGTGTTCGCTATTTGAGGTGCCGCTTCTCAAGCGTTTCTGTTTTTTTCTCTTTTTATGCGGCAGAAATAAAAATATTTTAACACGTTCTGTCCTCGACTTATTTTGTTTTTCGGGATTCGTATCACGAACCCCTTTCCTAGTTTTAAATTGATTTTATGATAAAAATATTTTTCCGTTTTTCTCTTTTTGTTTTTTTATTTCATTTTAATTCCGCAGCACAGGTAAAAGAACACTTAACAAACGATATCAAACATTTTTTTAATGTTGGCGGGGAGATTTACTCTGCTCCTTTGAATTATGATAATCAAGATTGGCTAAATTTTTCTTCCGTTCTCGGATTAACGACGGCATCATATTTTGCCGATGAAACGGTTAGAGATTTCGTTCAAAAACATCGGGCGGATTTTTTAAATAGTACTGCTTGTGTGGATGATTATTTTCTCTACTTTTGCGCCGCCGCCATGACAACATCTTATCTTTATGGACTAATCGGAAAAAATAATTACGTGCGCAATCTTGGTCTTCAACTTGGCGAAGCTATGTTTTATACAGGAGTTACTACTTTTTTATTTAAGGTCTCTTTCGGTAGAAGTCGTCCCTATCGAAACGAAGGAAATCACGAATTTGATTTCTTTCAATTTGATGATTCGAAACAATCCTTTGCTTCCGGACATGCGGCAATCTCTTTTGCATTCTCTACGGTAGTTGCCGGGCAGAAGGAAAATTTTTTCTGGAAAGCAGCGTGGATGACCGCCGCCGGACTTGTTGCCTCCGCGCGTATTTATAATGATAAACATTGGTTGTCGGATGTAATCATGGGCTCATCTATCGGTTACTTTTTTGGTCGCTTTGTTGTTGATGCACATAAAAACGAATTACAATCGCCCACAGAAATAATACCTCCTCCAATAATAAATTTGTCAATACGTTTTTAGAATGAAAATCTCTTTTGTCGATTTAATAAAAAACAGCTCTGCTTTCAAACTTTTATTTAAAGGTTTAAATGAAGAACGACTTATCTTCACAAGCCCCCTGTATGGAGCTTCCAAAAGTATTTTTGTTTCGGAGTTGTTGAAGAGTGTGAATAATATTGTTGTGCTGCTTCCCGACGAAAAAGCAATAGACGAATTTAATGTTGAGCTTTGCGTCCTTGATAAAGGAAAAGATGTTGTTGTCATAAACGAATTAAAGCCCGAATTGCTTCAAGAGAAAATAACCGACATCACAAATAGAAAAAATTTTATTCTAATATCTACTTATAAACTGCTCAACTGTCTTCTCCCCGAGAGAGAAAAAGTTTCTAATTCCACAACCGTAATAGATTTGAACCAGCATCTAAATTATGAAGATCTGATTGAGTATCTACATTTTCTCAACTATACAAAAGACAAATTTGTTGAAATACCCGGAGATTATTCTGTTCGCGGTTCCATTGTTGATTTCTGGAGCTATAGCGAAAAAAATCCTGTTCGCATTGAATTTGACGGCGATATAATTGATTCAATCCGTTATTTTGACCCGGAAAGTCAGCGCTCAATAGACAAGATCGAAAAAGCAACTCTTAGCGCCGCACTTACTTCATCGGTTGATGAGAAGGAAATTTATACCGACATAATTAGTTATCTGGATAATCCTGTAATATTTGTGTCATCATTCGAGATGAATAATCTTGGGGACGAAAAAATAAACCTGTTTGTTAATAATATCGGGACTACTTTACCCAAAATAGTTGCGGCTGAGGTTGAAGACCCGGCTGATGAGTTCCCCGATATGTTGACTGTTGCTGAGCCGGCTGTTAATATAAAAGACAGCGCTTCCGCTGACAAGTTTTTTAGTAGAGTAAACACCCGCTGGATAATAGAGAATGAGATTTCGGATAATGAAAAACAGATCCGGTTGGATTTAACTGACGCCCCTTCTATTAATTCAAATTATCAAATTCTTTTTAACACAATTATAAACTATGCCGAAACCGACTACAAAATTATTCTCGCTTCAGAAAACGAACTGCAATCGCAAAGACTTAATGATCTGCTTCTTGAATTAAAACCGGAACTTTCTTCTTTGATTGAAAGGGGGGTTGTCTCGGTTGAAACACTCGCAATTAAAAATGGCTTTGTAGATAAAGTTGATAAACTGCTTTTGTTAACCGATTACCAGGTATTCAATAAACCTTACCGTTCAAAAATTTCAACTTCAAAAAAGTATAAGAAAGTTAAGTCTAAACACTTTGCTTCCATTAATAAAGGCGATTATGTTGTACACGAGGACTATGGTGTGGGACAGTATGCGGGTCTCGAAACAATAAAAATCGGAGATGTTTCGCATGAATCAATGAAACTGCTTTACAACAACGGCGGCGCTGTTTACGTTAATTTAAATTATCTTGCTCTCGTAAAAAAATATTCGTCCAACGAAAGTGTAAAACCGAATCTTTCAACACTTGGTTCGGCAGACTGGGCGAACACAAAAGCAAAAACAAAAAAGAAAATCAAAGACGCTGCGCGCGAACTAATACTTCTTTATGCAAAACGAAAAGCAACAAAGGGGTATTCTTTCAGCGGCGATACTATTTGGCAAAAAGAACTTGAAGCTTCTTTTCTTTATGAAGACACGCCCGATCAGGAAAAAGTAACCGCACAAATTAAGGAAGATATGGAAACCGAAATCCCTATGGATAGACTTGTTTGTGGTGATGTTGGTTTTGGTAAAACAGAAGTGGCTGTCCGTGCGGCTTTCAAGGCAGTGCAGGATGGGAAACAGGTAGTAGTGTTGGTTCCAACAACAATTTTAGCCGAGCAGCATTTTAATACTTTCAAAGATAGATTTTCACAGTTCCCTGTAAATGTTCGTGTGCTTTCCCGCTTTCAAACTAAACGAGAACAAACAGAGATTATAAAAAAACTTGAAACCGGGAATGTTGATATCGTAGTCGGTACACACCGATTGTTTTCTAAGGATGTAAAATTTCACGACCTCGGTTTGCTCGTCATTGATGAAGAACATCGCTTCGGAGTTATGGCAAAAGAAAAACTGCGCTCTATAAAATCAAATGTGGATACGCTTACTCTTACTGCAACGCCCATTCCGCGCACGTTAAATCTTTCTCTTCTCGGCGCAAGAGATTTGTCTATTATTGCTACTCCGCCGCCAAACCGGCAGCCGATTTATACGCATGTTTCTGTTTTTGAAATTATAAAAATTAAAGCGTGGATACTGCAGGAACTAAAACGCGGGGGTCAAGTTTATGTTGTGCACGATCGTGTGCAATCTATAGATCGGCTTGGAGCATATCTTCTTAAATATATCCCGGAATTAAAAATTGCGGTTGCCCACGGGCAGATGAAACCAGCACAGCTTGAAAATGTTATTCACGGATTCTTGAACAAAGATTATAATGTTCTGCTTTCAACAAAAATTATTGAATCGGGAATTGACATCCCGAATGTTAATACAATAATAGTTAACCGTGCTGATAGATTCGGGCTTGCTGAACTTCATCAACTAAGAGGACGCGTGGGGCGCTCTAATAAACAGGCTTACGCATATTTTATTGTTCCTTCGTTAAGCGGCATTAACAAAAAATCGTTGCGGAGGCTGCAGGCAATTGAGGAGTTTACGGATATCGGCGCTGGTTTTAATCTTTCAATGCGCGATTTAGAAATTCGCGGCGCCGGCAACTTGCTTGGAACGGAGCAATCCGGTTTTATTAATGATGTTGGTTTTGATTTGTACGTTAAGATGATTACCGAAGCGGTTGAAGAGTTAAAGTATCAGGAATTTAAAGAAGTATTTAAAAGCCTGCCCAAGCCGGAAAACCGGACAGAACCGACAATCGATACATATTTCGATATCGGTATTCCGGTTAATTATGTGCCCGAACAAATGGATCGTTTAAATTTTTATACTGCGCTTTATTCGATAAAAAACATTGCCGAACTTGATGAACTTGAAGAAGAATTGCGTGATCGTTACGGGACTTTGCCGCTGCTTGTAAAACGATTGATGCTTTCAGCGTATTTAAAGTATTATGCTTCTTATGCGCTTTTTGAAAGAATAATTTTTCAAAGAAAAAATATTTTTGTTTTACTTCCTAAGGGTTATAAAGAAGATTATTACCAAACTCATTTCGTTGAGTTAATGCGTTTTGTGATGGATGAATACAAAGACAAAATAAAATTCAGCCAGCAGAAGGATTCGCTGAAACTTGTTATTGGCAACACATTCGCACAGCCCGAAAAGGAATTACAGTTTTTAATAAAATTCAGCAAGGAAATTATTAAACTATTCGGGATTGAATTGGAAGATTTAAAAAGCGCTTCTTTGGCAGGGTAACAATCGTTTTAATTTTATAAAGTAGGGCTTTGGTTAAAAAATGTTTTTTTAACTAAAGTTCATTACTCTAAGCTTGTTTTGGGGTCGGTGTCAGCAGACAACAAAAGATAATAATTACAAACCGAACCTGGACAAGCAAGAACCAAATTATCATATTAGAATGATTGAATGGTTGTATGTTTGAATGAAAAACATTCATCCATTATTCTTCATTCAGCCATTCTATCGTTTTATTTGTCTCATTAATATTCTGCCAATCCGTTAGCTAACGGATTACATGAACTTTAGTGCTAAAACCCGATCAATTATTGCAATGTGGGTTCTTCAATTACCACATTATCGTCATCGGGAATTACTTTTGCAATGTCTGCAATTTCATCACCTTCATTCAAACGAATTACTCTAACGCCTTGTGTGTTGCGTCCCATAACTCTTATTTGTTTAACGCTCTGCCGTATTACCATTCCTTTTGTTGAAATGATGACAAGCTCATCGTTGTCCATCACTTCCATCAACGAGATCATCTTGCCAACTTTATCGCTAGTTTTAACGGTAATAACTCCTTTGCCGCCGCGATGGGTAATACGATAGTCGTTAATGTCGGATCGTTTGCCGTAACCCTTTTCCGTAACAACGAGCACTGTGCCCTGCCGTTTAATAACAAGAAGACCAACTACAATATCGCCTTTACTTAAATTAACGCCGCGTACGCCGGTTGCAGTTCGTCCCATTTCACGCACATCTTTTTCATTAAAACGAATCGCAAAACCGCTTCTTGTTCCAATTACAATATCATTATTTCCATCCGTCATTTTAACTTCAATTAAGCTATCGCCGTCGGAAATATTTATTGCGTTGATACCGCCGCGTCTTACGTTGCCGTAAGCTGAAAGAACTGTCTTTTTAACAGTACCCTTTCGTGTTGCCATAATGAGGAACATGTCATCGCGGAATTCTTTAACAGCTACAAATGCGGCTACTTTTTCTTCTTTCTCTTTTTCAAGAAGATTAATAATTGAACGACCGCGTGTGGCTCTTCCTCCTTCGGGAATTTCGTGAACCTTTAACCAATAGCACTTTCCTTTATCTGTAAAGAAAAGTATGTAATGGTGTGTTGATGCAATAAACATATGTTCTATAAAATCATCGTCTTTAGTGCCGGCGCCTGTAACTCCTTTGCCGCCGCGCGCCTGCTTGCGATAACCGCTTACGGGGAAACGTTTAATAAATCCGTTGTGCGAAATAGTTACAACAACATCTTCTTCGGCTATGATGTCTTCAAGAGAAAACTCTTCATAGTTGTAAATTATTTCTGTTCTTCTTTCGTCGCCATATTTTTCTTTTATGGCAAGCAACTCTTCTTTTATAATTAGAAAGCGTTTTTCTTCGCTTGCTAAAATGCCTTTCAGTTTTTCGATGAGCTTTATTAATTCACGATATTCATCTTCTATTTTCTTTCTTTCAAGACCGGTTAAACGCTGCAGGCGCATATCAAGAATTGCTTTCGCCTGAATTTCGCTCAACTTAAACTTTCGCATTAAGTTGCTCTTGGCAATCTCAACATCTTTTGATTTTTTAATCGTTGCAATTACTTCGTCAATATTATCGAGAGCAATAATATAGCCTTCTAAAATGTGCGCGCGGCGCTCGGCAGAATCTAATTCATATTTTGTTCTTTTAATAAGAACATCCATTCGGTGCTTGATGAAATGCTGCATCATCTCTTTAAGGGTTAGTACTTTAGGAACGCCGTTAACAAGCGCCAGCATAATAACGCCAAAGGTTGATTGCATCTGCGTGTGCTTAAACAACTGGTTGAGTACAACTGCTGGCTGTGCATCCCTTTTAAGTTCAACAACAACACGCATTCCATCGCGGTCTGACTCATCGCGAATATTTGAAATATCATTAAGTTTACCCGCGCGAACTAATTCCGCCATTTTTTCTATTAAGTTTGCTTTGTTAACCTGGTAAGGCAGTTCGGTTATTATGATGTTTTCTCTGCTGTTTTTTAACGTTTCAATATTGGCTTTGGCTCGAATAACGACTCTGCCCCTGCCTGTATGGTAAGCTTCTTTTACGCCTTCGTAACCGTATATGATGCCGGCAGTTGGAAAATCCGGCGCTGTAACATACTTCATTAATCCTTTGATATCAATTTCGGGATTTTTAATTAACGCTATAATAGCATCAATAACTTCGGATAAATTATGTGGCGGAATGTTTGTTGCCATACCAACAGCAATACCGCTTGAGCCGTTAACAAGAAGATTTGGAAGATACGCCGGCAACACTGTCGGCTCTTGAAGTGAGTCGTCGAAGTTCGCTGCAAAATGAACTGTGTTTTTATCCAGGTCGCGTAACATCTCTTCGGCAATATGCGCCATTCGGGCTTCCGTGTAACGCATGGCTGCTGGAGAGTCGCCATCAACCGAACCAAAGTTTCCCTGTCCGTCAACAAGCGGATAACGTAGCGAAAAATCTTGAACCATGCGCACCATAGTATCGTAAACTGCTGTGTCTCCGTGAGGATGATATTTACCTAGCACTTCACCCACAATTCTGGCTGATTTTTTATACGACTTATTATAAGCTAATCCAAGTCCGTGCATGCCATAAAGAACTCTGCGGTGAACAGGTTTTAATCCGTCTCTTACATCGGGAAGCGCTCGCGCTACAATAACAGACATCGAATAATCGATGTAACTTGATTTCATCTCTTCTTCAAGTGATACCGGGATTATTTTTTCAAATATTGTTGCCATAAAATTTTTCTATTTCTTTAATTTGTTTCTTTTGATTTCCTCTAAGTATTCTAAATCGGCTAAATCTTTATTTCTACCAGCGGTTTTTTTCATTCTTATTAAATCTTCTAAAGAAGGAACAAATACTTTAACGCCTTCTATTTCCACTTCTTTTTTGGTTCTCCAAACATTTTTAAACTCTGTACCTGCAACAAAAGGATGAATGTCGGTATCCAAAACATATTGACGAAATAATGTTTTTTTATTTAGTATATCTTCCGTTGTTAAATCTTCCAAACCACCATATCCAACATCTTTTAATGCTTTTGCCAAACGCTTAACATTCTCTTTGGTGGGGTTAAAAAAAACATCTATATCATAAGTGCTGCGGGAATAACCGTAGGCAGGGAAAGCCCATGCGCCAATCACTATAAATTTTACTTTATGATCTACTAATGATTTTAGGAGTTTTTGGATAGTCATGTTGCTTTACCGTCTTCATCGTTTGGTTGACTAACTTTTTCATTCTTTTATATCTTTGCTCTACTGTCATGCTTAGTTGAAATTCTATTTCAAACTCCACTTCTTTATTCGGATCATCTTTCTCAAGCTGCAAAATATGTGTTTTGTGTTTTTTCAATTTTTCTAAACGTCCAGGTTTCTTACATACTTTGCATGTTTCTCAATAAACTCGCGGCGAGGTTCTACCGCATCACCCATAAGAGTCTCGAAAATTTTGTCTGCCGTTGCTGCGCTATCTAAAGTAACCTGCAATACGGTTCTCGTTTCGGGGTTCATTGTTGTATCCCATAGTTGTTCGGGATTCATTTCACCCAAACCTTTATAGCGAGATATGGTAATGCCCTTAACTGCGCCTTCATCAATTTGTTGTTGGGTTAATTCTTCTTCTTTATTTCCGTTAGATTTAAACCGTTTTAGGATTTCATCTCGTTCTTTATTGTCAAAAGCATAATACTCCTGTTTTCCTTTTTTCAATTTATACAGTGGTGGCTGTGCTATATAAACCTTTCCGGAAGTAATTAAATCTTTCATGTGTCGGTAAATAAAGGTAAGCAGGAGGGTTCTTATATGACTTCCATCCACGTCGGCATCGGTCATTAAAATAATTTTTCCGTAGCGTGCTTTGGTGTCGTCAAACTCTGCGCCAAGCCCTGCTCCTATTGCCGAAATGATTGCCTTAATTTCGTTGTTCTCAAGAATTTTGTTGAGCTTTGCTTTTTCAACATTTAAAATTTTTCCTTTAAGCGGAAGTATTGCCTGAAACCGTCTGTCTCTTCCCTGCTTAGCCGAGCCGCCAGCAGAGTCACCTTCGACTATGTATATTTCGCAATGTTCGGGATCGGTAATTGAGCAATCGGCAAGCTTTCCAGGCAGGTTCATATTATCGAGAGCGTTTTTGCGTCTTGCAAGGTCGCGTGCTTTACGCGCCGCTTCTCTTGCCTCGGCAGATTTCAAACATTTCTCAATAATTTTTTTTGCCACCGCCGGGTTTTCTTCGAGATACTCGCTTAGTTTTTCACCCACGAGAGTTTCAACTGTTGATTTTGTTTCGCTGTTACCAAGTTTTGTTTTTGTCTGTCCTTCAAATTGTGGTTCGGCTACTTTAATTGAAATTACCGCTGTCAATCCTTCACGGAAATCTTCCCCCGTAAGAATAATCTTTCCTTCTTTAATTAATTTGTTTTTGTAGGCGTAGTTATTAAACGTGCGGGTAAGCGCTGTTCTAAATCCGACAAGATGGGTTCCTCCTTCGTGTGTGTTGATGTTATTAACGTAAGAAAAAAGATTTTCAGCATAACCCTCGTTGTATTGAAAAGCCACTTCAACTGGTGTTCCGTCTTTTTCGCCTTCGATATAAACCGGTTTGTGGAGAGCTACTCTTGTTTCATCAAGGTATTTAACAAATTCAATCAAACCGCCTTTGAAGTGGAAAACCTCTTCTTCGCCTCCATTGCGCAGATCAGAAATTTTAATTGTTATCGTTTTATTAAGGTACGCAAGTTCTCTCATTCTCTCTGCAAGTGTGTCGAACTTAAATTGTGTTACGTTAAAAATTTCGTGATCGGGTGAAAAAGTTACGGTAGTGCCTGTTTCTTTTTTGGGGGTTTTGCCAATTTCTTTTACCGGATTAACCGGCACACCGCGTACATACTCCTGGAAATATACTTTTCCGTCTCTTCTAATTTCGACCTTTAACATTTCTGAAAGTGCGTTTACAACCGACACGCCAACGCCGTGTAAACCGCCCGAAACTTTGTACGAGTTTTTATCGAACTTTCCGCCTGCATGAAGAACCGTCATTACAACTTCCAATGCCGAGCGTTTTTCTACCGGATGCATATCAACGGGTATTCCGCGTCCGTTATCAACGACGGTAACCGAATCATCTTTGTTTATTGTTATACTAATATAATCGGCATAACCTGCAAGTGCCTCGTCAATACTATTGTCTACTACTTCATTAACAAGATGATGAAGCCCTCTCGAACTTACATCGCCGATATACATTGCCGGGCGTTTTCTAACAGCTTCGAGTCCTTTAAGTACGTTAATATTTTTCGCACTATATTCATTCATGTTTTTTTCATCACTCATTCTAATTTCCGATACTAATTATTAAAATATTTTGCAGTTATTTAACAAACCTAACCGCTTTAATTCTATCATCCTTAAAATATTCATTTACTTTATCTATGATAATTTTTTCTTTAAATTTTATTTCACTTCGCCAGGCGGAGTTTTCTACTCTTAAAAAGAGTGTTTTTTTTTCTACTTTAACAGCAGATGCTATTTTCAATAAGTCGGGGAATATTTTTATAAACTCAATTACAACATCCGACTGCTGCATTACGTTACGCAGGTTTGAAAAAACCGGGTCGTTATTTATTATATCACCAATGCTTTTTATATCTTCAGGCATTTGCCATTCCGTTGCCGTTAAGTGTTATAACCTTATCTTTTTTAGAAATTTTCAAATATGAGGTGTTTGCAAGATCTGTTAATGTGATAAAAGCCTGCCCTACTTCTCTCAGATATTCGTTGATTTTTAAAGAACGATTTGCATCAAGTTCACCAAAAACGTCATCAAGTAAAAAAATTGGCGTTTTACCAGTCACATTTTGTAAATAAAAAAATTGCGCAAAACGAAGAACGACCTGAAAAGTTTTATGCTGACCTTGTGAACCGTAATTTCGCAGGTTTATTTTGTTCAATTCAAAAACAAAATCGTCTCTGTGGGGTCCTACTAAATTAGCCGCTCTTCTCAACTCATCTTCTTTTTTTTCTTTTAGAAGATTAAAAAAATGCTCTTCAATATTTGCTTCTGCCTTATCGTCTAAGAAGCTATAAGTAACACCGGGAATTTCATCAGTCCCCATTATAATTTTATATGAGTGTGCAATATAGCCATTAAACTCGTCTATAAATTTTTTTCTATGTTTAATTAATTCAACACCCGATTGAACAAGTTTGGCAGACCAAGCGAATAACTCGTCAAACAAATAACGGGAACGGTCTTCTCTTAACCGGGATAAAAGAGATGAACGCTGTCTCAATGTTTTATTATAATCCAAAAGTATTTTAAGGTAAGTTTCGCTTGACTGTGAAATTACCGAATCTACAAATTTTCTTCTATCGCTTGGAGATCCTTGTGTTATTGAATGGTCGGCAGGAGTTAAAAACACAACAGGAAAATTACCTATTACGTCAGCAGCTCTTCCAATTTGTTTGTTGTTTTGAAAATAATATTTCTTGTTTTCGTTTGAAGAAAAATATATTCTTACTTTGTCTTCGCTTAATCCTTTAAGCGTACCGTTTATTTCAAATTCATTTTCGTTAAACTTAACTGAATCGCTATCGTTCTTAGAGCCGGGGCTTTTGGTTGTACAAAGATAATATATTGACTCCAATATCGAAGTTTTACCCTTACCATTACCTCCCACAATAAAATTGAGATTTTCGGAAAAATTTAAGAACGTATCTTTATGTATCCTAAAGTTCTTTAAACTTAAAGAAGTTAAAATCATATCAATTATTTAAGCGAACAGGCATCAACAGAAGCGTTAAGTTTTCATCTTCATTTACTTCAACAGGCTCGATTATACATGCTTTTGTAGGAGAATGAAGTTTAAAGATGATTTCTTCACTATTAATGTGCATAAGCATATCGTGTACATAAGCAGTATTGAAACCAATTTCCATTGGTTCACCCTGGTATTCGCACATAAGATTCTCAACAGCATTGGAACCGTGATCTATATCTTCGGCGGAAACAATCAGATTATTTTCAGTAATTGAAAACTTCACCTGTTTGGAGCCAGTTGCCGAGAAAAGCATCATTCTTTTAACGGTAGTGAGGAGATTGATTGTATTAATTTTCAAAAAGTTTTCGTTCTCTAATGGAATGACGCTGTTGTAGGCGGGGTATTTTTCACCAATAAGTCTGGATATAAATTCCAAGTCATCGATTAAGAAGGAAATATTAGTTTTGCTTAAAAAAACTTTAACGTCCTGGTTAATGAGCAGTTTCGTTAACACCGAAATAGCTCTCTCCGGCACAACATACTGTTCTTCAGCACCGTAGTTTATTTTTTTGTTCAAAAATTTAACAAGCCTGTGTCCATCAGTCGCAACAAATCTTAATCCCTCCGGAGTAAATTCGAAAAGAGTGCCGGTCATTGCAGGACGCATGTCTTCTTTACTCATTGCAAAGGCTGTTTGGTCTAATGCTTTTTTTAGAGCCTCACCCTTAATAACTAAACCATTTTCTTTTGTTACAGATGGAATTTCTGGAAAATTTTCGGGAGAGGAAAAACCGATATGATATGTGCCATTGTCCGTCGTAAGTTTTAATTTGCTGTTCAATTCTGTTTGAAAATGTATTTGTGTTTCGCCAAGAGACCTTATTATATCATATAATAACCTTGCCGGAATAACCATTTGTATATTTTCATCGGCGGCAACATTTATAGCAGAAATTAAAGCAATTTCTAAATCTGTTGCACAAACGTTTAAATTGCCATCTTTAATATCGAACAGAAAATTTTCTAAAATAGGCACCGGTGTTCGTGACGGAACAGCCGGTATTATTTTAGATAAAAGTTTTTCTAATATTCTACTATTTACTTTAAATTCCATTTAAATAATATCTCCTTATAAAGCGTTGCAATTTAATAAAAAGGGAGTCTAATCTCAATGGGAAACAGAGGCAATACACTTGAGTAAACTTGTAAATTGGAAATCCAATTAAATCCTTTTGTACGAGCCATCTTTTGGCTTAAAATTTTTTTAAGGTGATGTTGTTACATCATTTAATGATTGATCATCACTACTTGAAATAGTAGCAAATATCGTATATGTTCCATCAACATAAGTGCTGGAATATACAATTAAAATTTTTGTTCCTGCTTTTATGGTTACTTCACCAGAAACAGCGCCTTCTGCAAAACTACTTTGAGAGTTAGCCGGCACTTCATAAGTAGTAGAATAAGTATATAGCCCTTTCGGTAGTTCTTTCAGTTCAACTGTCTTGCCTGAAGCCACCGTAATTAAACTGCCTCTAAAATTTATATAAACATCACCAGCAGCAAAATTTTTAAATTTCAAACTGTTTTCTAAAGAACCGGAACACCCTGTAGAAATTAATATTAACACTACAGCAGAAAAAATAATTAATAGACGCTTGTTCATAGCATCCTCATATAAAATTTTAAACATTGTAAACTTCTATTAAAAATTACTTGTATTGAAATTAATAATCAACGCTATGATTTCCTAATTACCAACACACATTATATTAATTATATATATATATTTTAAATATTAATAATAATTAATGAACTGTTGATATGTTGACACACCATATTACCTCTTAAAACAATGCTTATTGCAGCTTTTACAATAAAGAAAAATGTTGAAAAGTTTGCATCAACAACACACTTATCAACGATGTGTTACTAAGTTCGTGTTTGTTAACAATTAGCTACGACTTAAATAACATATTATACAGTGCAAATTATAAAACTCTAATTTGTTGCCATACATGCTTGATGAAAATTTTAAGAGCACGTCAACTCAATTTGATTTCTTAAAGTATCAACCATTTCTTTTATAGAAGTGTCTTTTAAAATGGACTCTTCTATTGATGAACAAGAATGTATTACTGTAGAGTGATCTCTTCCGCCAAAATTAAGGCCGATAGTTTTTAATGATGATTTTGTCATCTCTTTGGATAAATACATAGCAAGCTGCCTTGCA
This sequence comes from Ignavibacteria bacterium CG2_30_36_16, assembly GCA_001873185.1. GTDB lineage: Bacteria > Bacteroidota > Ignavibacteria > Ignavibacteriales > Ignavibacteriaceae > CG2-30-36-16. The sequence goes on from MNYQ01000205.1 coordinate 19,996, forward strand.
AGAACAACTTCCTTTTTTCGCGTTTTATCACGCAGTTTATTTTCCTCGATATTCAAATAACCACAAACGGTTTTGGTAATTACATCAATAGAAATATTAACCTTCCTATCGGTAGCAACTTCTTTAACTGTCTTTTTTGCAAGCTCAATATTTATTTCTTTGGAGCTAAGCGAAGCGTTTGCCAGCAACTTTATTAAACAGCCCTCAAGTTCACGTATATTTGAAGTAATATTAGCAGCAATATATTCCAAAATATCGTTTGATATATTCATTCCGTAATCAGAAGCTTTGCGGCGAAGAATCGCAATTCTTGTTTCAAGGTCGGGCGGTTGAATATCGGTTGTTAAACCCCATTGAAAACGGGAAATTAAACGATCGTCAAGACCCTTTAAATCTTTTGGTGGTTTATCGCTTGAAAGGATTATTTGTTTTCTGGATTGATGAAGAGTATTAAAAATATGAAAGAAAAGATCCTGTGTTTTTTCTTTACCGATCAAAAATTGAATGTCGTCAATAATTAGCACATCCATTTTTCGGTAGAAATTAGAAAAATCATTTACCTTATTTGATTGGATGGATTCAACAAACTGAATAGTAAAAATATCGGAAGACAAGTAAATTACTTTTTTATATGGATATTGTTTTAATATCTCATTTCCGATAGCCTGAATCAAATGTGTTTTGCCAAGCCCTACACCGCCGTAAATAAATAGAGGATTAAAAGAGGTGCCGCCGGGATTATCACTTATTGCACCTGCTGCAGCTCTTGCAAGTTGATTCCCCTCTCCCTTAATAAAATTATCAAAAGTATACCGCGGATTTAAAAACGAGTCAATATTATTTTTTTCTTGAACGTTTTCATTCGAAACTTTTACGCTTTTTGTTTCTTCAATGTTTTGACTAAAGGATTGTTCTTCAATAATTTTATCTGCGATCACATATGATAGCTTGACGTTAGGGCCTAAAATTTCTCGAATCGTTTTATTGATAAGAGAATTATAATGCTCATCGATCCATTCCCAAAAAAATTGACTTGGAAGCTCAACCATTAATGTGGAATTATCAAGTTTTAATGGCTTAATCGGCAGAAACCAGGTGTTATATGTCATGAGGGTGACATTAAGTTTGATGTTTTTGAGGCATTCTTTCCAGGCAAGGACGTGCTCATAAATAATTTTGCGATCAGCAAATACAGTATCTGGCATATTTAATTATCCACAATCTCAAAGGTTAATTTTCTACTAAATTTGATAAATTTTTAATTGTTTGATTTCTTAACAAAAAAGTTATCAACAACCCGTTAACATTAGGTAACCACCACCAAACGCATTAAAAACAACAGCTTACGGGGGGTTGTTAAAACTATCAACAAAAAACGGGTGCGTTCCGTGTTTTTCTTACGCCCGGAATAAATGTGAAACGTTTTCACAGAGGAAAGTTATCCACATCTTATTAACGCATTGTAAGCCTTAATAACGTGAGGAAAAAATAGAAAGTAAATCGGCTCTGTGCAAGTTTAAATTCAAAAAAAGATTAAAAATATTCTTGTTTTTTGTTGACGAATTTAGCAAAACCAATGTTAAGTCTCTTGTTTATTAGGGAAGCATTAATTATTTTTGTAATCTTTTTGAAATAGGAGTTAAAAATGAAAAGAACTTATCAGCCGAGCAATCGGAAAAGAAAGAATAAGCATGGTTTTCGCGAAAGAATGAAAACCAAAAATGGTAGAAGAGTATTGGCAAGCAGACGCGCTAAGGGAAGAAAAAAATTAACTGTTAGTGACGAATAGTCGTTTGTGTTTTGAAAAAATTCGGTCTTTCTGAAAAAGAGAGAATTAAAAGCAAAAAAGATTTTCAAAAGATTTTTTCTTTAGGAAAAAATCAGTTTTCGTCCGATAAAAAAATTAAAGCCACTTACATCGCCGAAAAGAACGGTTTGCAGCCGGGGGTTAAAATAGCCGCTGCTGTTTCCCGTAAAGCCGGAATAGCTGTTTGGCGCAATCGATTTAAGAGACTAGTAAAAGAATCTTACCGGAAGAACAAATACATGCTTTTAGATATTTCAGAAAAAGACCATCTTAATATTAAAATAATTTTTTCTCCCTTTCTGCTCAACCAAAAAAACAATAAAATTATTAAATTACAAGAAATAACATCTGCTGTTGTAAATGTTTTGATAAAGATAAAGAGCAGTCTCTAATGCGGAAAATTTTTATTATGATGATAAGGGGTTATCAGAAAATTATATCGCCACTTTTTCCGCCCACCTGCCGGTTTTATCCAACCTGTTCCGAGTACGCCGTTCAGGCATATAGTAAATATGGAATCTTAAAAGGAACAGGAAAATCGGTATGGAGAATATTGCGTTGCAATCCGTGGAATAAAGGTGGATTCGACCCTTTAACTTAAGTATATCGGAATAAATTAATGGATAAACAAACAACAATTGGTTTTATTTTAATAGGTGCGATTTTAATTTTTTGGTTGTACTTTAATGCGCCCGAACCACCAAAAGAACAACCCGTATCTAAAGATACTACGGCGCTTGCATCCGTAGATTCTTCCGCACTCGAAAAAAAAGAGATCATCGAACAGGGAACAATGGTTGCTGCGGACTCGACCATAATGGGTAAATATTTTTCATCTTCAACAGAAGAAGAAAAAATAATAAACATTGAAACAGAATTATCTAAAATTGAATTTTCGACTCGTGGTGGGAGTTTAAGAAAACTTTTTCTGAAAAAATATAACAACTGGTACTCTTTGGGTGAAGAAGAGGCATCATTTAAAAACATGGTGCAGCTAATTAATTATAACGAGGGCGGATCGTATAACATTGACTTCGTTTCGGGTGATGGAAAAGCAATTAACACCGAAAGCCTGTCATTTAAAAGTAATTTAGAGAAATCTTATTATAGAATCAGCAAAGAAGATTCGTTAACCATTTCATTTACGTATACCAGCATTGAAAATAAACAGATAAAAAAGAACTATACTATTTACGGCGACAAATACGGAATGAATAGTGAAATTGAACTTATTAATATGGGCGGTTTAATAAGCAACAATACGTTCGACCTTGTTTGGGGAAATGGTTTACGGTTTGTAGAAAAAAATTCAGTGGATGAAGCAAACTACTCTAATGCAAGTGTTTATTATGGCGACGAACAGGTGATAATAGATGCTTCAAACCCGGAGAAAATCCAGGAAAATTTTAACGGACGCGTAGAATGGATGGCTGTACGTAATAAATACTTTGCCGCCGTGGTCGTCCCGAAAGATCCTGCTGATGTAGAAGGTGCATATATAGAAGGATTTAGAAAAATGTTTCCCGGCGGGGGAATGAGAGAATATTACAGTACAAGGCTAACCGTCCCTTTTAAAAATACACCTAAAGAGAAAAAATCATTTTTGCTTTATGTAGGACCGGTAGATTATGATTTGATGGAATCTTACGGACATAATCTTGTAAAGCTTGTTGATTTCGGCAGCTTTTTTGGATTAAAATTTGTGGTTCGTCCAATCGCCGAATATGTTCTTCTGCCTCTTTTTAACTTCCTGCATAAATTTATACCCAATTACGGCTTTGTAATTATTTTATTTTCTTTAATTATCAAATTTGTTTTATACCCGCTTACAAAAACCAGCTACCAGTCGATGAAGAAGATGCAGCTTCTTCAGCCTAAAATTGCAGAGTTAAAAGAAAAGTATAAAGACGATGCGCAGAAGATGAACCAGGAAACAATGAAATTATATTCTACTTATGGAATAAATCCAGCGGGAGGATGTTTGCCGTTGCTGCTGCAGATGCCAATTTTTATAGCGCTGTGGGGGCTTTTCCAATCAGTAATCGAATTAAGACAACAGCCGTTTATATTATGGATAACCGATCTTTCTGCGCCGGACACCATTATCAATCTCGGTTTTAATATTCCATTGTTCGGCATTAGCACAATAAGCGGATTGGCTTTGTTAATGGGCGTAACAACGTTCATTCAACAAAAGCAAAGTGTTAAAGACCCCAAACAACAGGCGCTTGTTTATGTAATGCCCGTTATGCTTACGCTTTTATTTATGAGTTTTCCGTCGGGATTAAACTTGTATTATTTTATGTTCAACTTATTTACAATTATTCAGCAGTATTACATAAACCACACACACAAAGACCTGGAGCTTGTGCCCGTTAAAGAAGGCAAACAGAAAAAAGGTTTTATGCAGCGGATGATGCAAGCCGCCGAGCAAAATGCAAAAACCCAAAAACAGCATCAACGGAAAAATAAATAGTCCACTATAAACTGGTTTTATTAAGCCTTCAAAATTATTTATAATTTTGAAGGCTGATTTTTATTGCAGATGAACAAACTTTCCAAAATATTTTTTTTGATAACGGCAGTTGTTTGTTTTTCGAGCCTTATGTTTGCTCAGAAAACGAAGATACTCTCATTAAAATATAAAACTAAACAACTTCCATTCGGTTTAATTCAAAAACTTCCCGAACCACTTCCTGTTGTGGCAGTAGCTTTAAGCGGCGGCGGGGCGCGTGGTTTAGCTCAAATAGGTATTCTAAAGGCGCTTGAAGAAGCACGTGTTGTGCCGGATATTGTTGTGGGAACAAGCATGGGAAGTATAGTTGGCGGGTTATATGCTTCGGGTTATAGTTTAATGGATCTCGATTCAATTGCTGTAAATACCAAATGGGATAAACTTATTTCGTTAAGCAAGGAAGTTGAGAGGCGCGAGTTATTTATCGATCAAAAAGTTACAGAAGATAAAGCTGTTTTCGCTTTAAGACTTGATGGATTAAAACCAATTCTTCCCACATCTATTAACGACGGACAAAAATTATCCAACCACCTCAATCTCTTAACATTTCAGGCGCCCCTTCATGTACAAAACAGTTTTAATGAATTAAAAGTTAAATATCGCGCTGTGTGTACGGATCTAATTTCCGGTAACCGGGTAATATTAGGCAAGGGTTCTTTAAGTCAAGCAATGAGAGCAAGCTCAAGCGTTTCATTTTTTTTATCTCCCGTGCGGATGGATTCCATGCTGCTTGTTGACGGCGGATTAGTTGCGAACATTCCGATGAAAATAGCATCCGAAGAAGGCGGAACATATTTAATTGCTGTTAACACTACAAGTCCTCTTTATGAAGAGGAAGATTTGAACGTGCCCTGGAATATTGCCGATCAAACAGTAAGCATACCCATGAAACTTCTCAATGAGAGACAGCTTAATTATGCCGATGCGATTATCGCCCCAGAGCTAAAAGGGTTTACAGCAAACAATTTCTCTGATATCGATTCTCTTATTGATGCCGGATATTCGGCTGCATTGCCACACGCATACAGAATACGTGCCTCACTCGACTCTATGTTTAAATATAATACCGAGGGGAAAGAATTTTTTATCTCAAACATAATTTCAACCGGAAAAGAAAAATCTTTTGAAAGAAGATTTATTGATAAGTATGCAAGAAAAGATTCGGTTTCCAATCATGAAATTATGTTCGACATGTATAAATTATTTGAGACAGGCGACTATCGTTCGATGAACGCGAAGGTGGTTGAATATCTCGATTATTCTACAGTAGAATTTATTTATGAAGAAAACCCCGCGGTAGCCGCCGTTTCAATTGATGGAGTTAATGTTATTAATAAGAAATTGTTTGATTCTTTAGCGGCAGAATTAATTGGCAAATCGTTTAATGCACAAAAAATAGCCACCACAATAATTAAAATGCTGCGAATTTATAGAGACTATGGCTACTCACTCGCAGAACTGAACTCATTAAAATTTAACGAAAGCACCGGAGTTCTTAAACTAAATTTTACAGAAGGATTTATTGACCAAATTAAAGTAGAAGGCAATGAGAATACTAATTATAATGTTATTCTTCGGGAGTTTCCTATTGAAGCCGGCGACTATTTTATTTACAACAATATTGAAAAAGGCTTACGCAATCTTCGTAACACAAATTTGTTCGAAGATATTGTTCTTACGGTTGACCGGATTGATGATAAGAACATAGTAATGCTGCGGGTTAAAGAAAAAATCACAAGTTTGGTTCGGCTCGGATTTAATTTAGATAATGAAAAACGCGCACAGGTAAATGTGGATATCCGCAACGAAAACCTTTTTGGAACCGGCGCCGAACTCGGGATGCTTTTTATGGGCGGAACAAGAAACAGAGCATACATTTTAGAGCACAAATCGAATCGAATTTTCAGCACATATTTAACTTACAAAATAAATGCGTTTTATAAATTTAATGATGTCTATGTTTATCACGATGACCCCGTGATCAATGCAAATCGCTTTTCTCGTTCTCAAGTTGGAGAGTACAGACAGATTCAATACGGAGGCTCAATATCGCTGGGAACAAACGTAGAAAAATTTGGCGATTTAATTTTCACAGGCAAGTACCAGTTAGATCAAATTAAAAATAAACAGGGAGAATTTGTTAATCCATACGGCATAAAAATCTTTAGTTTAAAAATTAAATCAACCGTTGACACGCAGGACAAATATCCATATCCTCAAAGTGGCGTTTATGTACAAAGCTCATACGAAACAGCGCAAAAGATTTTTGGCGGCGACATTGGTTTTACAAACGTTTCGTTTTTATATAAAAGTTATATTTCTATCGAAAAAAACCACACCCTTATTCCGAAATTTCTTATGGGTTTTGCAGATAAAACCTTGCCGCTAAGCCAACAGTTTTCTCTCGGCGGGAAGGAATCATTTTTTGGTTTACGTGAAGACGAGTATAGAGGAAGGCAGATATTTTTAACCTCTCTCGAATATCGGTACAAACTACCCTGGGCTATTTTCTTTGATACTTATTTAATTATTCGTTATGATCTTGGATCTATTTGGGACTTTCAGGAGCAAATACGATTCAAAGATTTAAGACACGGAATAGGCGGCACACTTTCCTTTGACACCCCCATCGGACCGGCTGATTTTTCGATGGGACGTAGTTTTCTATTTACAAAAAATCTTCCCGATAATCCTATCCGCTGGGGCGAAATTCAGTTTTATTTTTCGATTGGGTATAATTTTTAATCTTCAGAAATTAGCTTGACTAAATTAGCTTTAGTAAACTTCGGCAAGTCCTGTTCGAACTCAACAGTTTCATTCTTATCCCATTCTCTTTTCAGTGAAAAAATGTACGAGTGCTTATCAATTCTCGCAAGCCGGCTATCAACTAAATTTTTTTGAGCATCAAACACGCCAAAAAATACGAACACAGGGAAATTAAGTTTTTGCTGCCACAGCTTGTACGACATAAAAGCGCGTCTATTTATTATCCACACTGCTTTGTGTTTTCCTTTCCAATCGAGCAGTGCCTTTTTGTTTTTGTAAGAAATAATAACATCCGGTTTATCCTGCCCCTTTTCCCAAACACGTTCGTAACGTTTATCTTCACCGAAATTATTAAAACTAAACCCCCATTGTATTAAAAGGTTTTTCCCAATCTTCTCCGAGACATCGTGAAGTTTATAGTTATTTCTAAAACTTTCCTTCCCCTTGTGCGGATTAAAATCAAGCTCTTCCATTAAACTGTTTCCGTTTATTTATAGCCAATTGGTAAAGCAGCAAATATTTTATTGCGCTGCTTTCCCACGAATAATCTTTTACCATTCCGTTAAGCTGAATTTTTTTCCAGAAACCTTTGTTCTGAAATGTTCCCACGGCTCTTTCCACGGTTTTAAATAAAGCATAACTTGAATAATCATCAAAAGAAAATCCATTGCCGGTTTCTTTGCCAGCGTGTTTATATTCATCCCAGTCCTGAACGGTGTCCGCCAGTCCGCCTGTTTTACGAACAATGGGAACGGTGCCATAGCGAAGGCTATAAATTTGATTTAGACCACATGGTTCATAATGAGAGGGCATCAAAAGCATATCAGCCCCCGCTTCAATGAGATGAGAAAGTTCATCGTTAAAACCGATATACACGCTAAATTTATCCGGGTATTTTTCTGAAATGCTTCGAAAGAGATTTTCATACTTCTCCTCCCCGTTACCAAGCACCGCCCATTGCGCCTTTATATTCATTAATTCTTCGGCTGCTTCTGAAAAAATATCAAATCCTTTTTGAACAACCAATCGGGAAACCATGCCTATCAGCGGAACGTTTTCATCGAACGGAAGAGAAAGATTTTTAAGCAAATGTTTTTTATTAAGTAATTTACCGCTCATGTTTTCAAGCGAATAATTATTCGGGATAAAAACATCACTCTCCGGATCCCATTGTGAGTAATCTACCCCATTTATTATTCCGTATAGATCATCTTTTCTCGAAAGCAAGTCGACGTCAAGCCCGGCGCCATATTCCGGGGTTAAAATTTCTTTTGCATAAGTTTCGCTAACGGTGCTTATTAAATCAGAAAACATTATTCCTGCTTTCATAAAAGAAATGTCGCCGTGGTATTCAACAGGTCCGCCGGGGTAGAAATGCTCGCCGCTTATTTCAGCTTTAAAACTTGTGTTGCTGCCAAATCTTCCCTGATAACCGATATTGTGTATTGTAAAAAGAGTAGCCGCAGTTTTTAATTTTTTATCCCACGCATAATTATCTTTTAAAAATAAAGGAAGCAAGCCGCATTGCCAGTCGTTGCAGTGAATAACATCGGGCGACCAGTCAATTCGCTGTAAAGCTTCAATTACAGCTTTACAGAAAAGAATAAACCGTTCATCTTCATCCCAATCGTTTGTGTAAATTTGACCGCGGAAAAAATAATATGGGCAGTCTATAAAATTGACTTCAACGTTTGAATCAGGAAGCATGGCTTGATGAAGATGAACAGAGCGAACATGACCCGCAACTCTTATCGGCATTTCGCCAATATCCCAACGATATTTTAATCCATACTTTGCTTCATCGACATTAAAATATTTTGGGATAAATAGCTTGACTTCAAAACCAGCTTTTTCAAGTGCTTTGGGCAGCGAGCCCGAGACATCCGCAAGCCCGCCTGTTTTTGAGTAAGGCACAGCTTCCGAGGATACAAATGCAATTTTCATAGGCTTTACTTTTATTAGAGAATTATAACCGTTAAAATAATATTTTTATTTAGTGCACAATAATTTTAACCGAATAAATTTTTTCATTTATTCCGAAGCAATTATTTTCATAAAAGAAAAGAAATCATAATTCGACGCAAATTATAAATCAAAAGTTGAAAACAGGTTTAAAAAAATCTTCAGAGCTAAAAAAAAGCAGCGAATTTTTATAGTAACGTATAAACAATACCAAGCTGCAGGGTTTCTTTCATTTGTGTTTTTGGTGATTGTTTCTTTTCATAAATAAGAAGATATGTAAGGTTTACATTAAGAAATGAATTTACTATTGCAGTAATTGTATTATCGAATCGCACATCCCAAACATCAATCTGCTCAAAGCGGGTAAATAAACGGAGAAGACTTTGTGCAAGTATATTTTCAGCAAGGGCAAACTCCGTTTTGGTTACGGTTTCAATACCGGTTTCAAATTTAAATGCTTCCAGTTCAGGCGTGTCGGAATCATTCGAATAATTTCTATGCACATTTGTAAATGTCTCCTGAAAAGCAACGCCTACACGCGTGCTTAAACTCGAAAGTTTATCATACATAAACCCGATACTTTGTGTAACATATCCAGGATCAAAGAAAGCTACAATCTCAACAGCAGGATTCACATCATAATTATAACCGCGGTCAAGCGCTGTTCTTGTTAAGTTACTTACATACGGATCTAAAGCCCAATCAAAATTCCACGAAAAAACATTTTCAAGATACAATTCATTGTCTGTTGTTCTCGAACCGCCGCCGCCGAGTTTCGTTCTGCCATAAGCGATCTTTAAATTATTTTTTAATCTCCCGGATGTGGTTAAATAATTTAAAGAACTGTTTCCAAAAGCAGACCACGAAAGGGCGTTCTCACCGCCCTGCGTCCAATTGCTAAACGCAATCTGACTTATGTTCAACCCAACAACCGCAGCAGGTGTCCATTTATAAAGTGACGAGTCTTTTTCTTGTGCACAAAGCAAAACCAAAGGCAATAGAATTATGAGCAGAAGTACAGAGAGTTTATTTTTCATAAAAGATTTCTTATTTAATACCTAAAATTCTAAAATGAAATATAGGTAAAGAAAAATAGTGATAGAGGAAGGATTTTTATTGAACGATTATACGCAAAGTGAAAATTCGGATTACAATAGGTTCTCTTCCCTTGTTGATCTTGTGCATTGGAATGGATATACGGATTACTTGGGCATAGTTATCCCCTGAACTTTTTTTCTCTTGTGATTTTTTGTTACCTCTTCTTACTTCACACTAACAGAGCTTGCTCGAAATTCTTCCAATCTTCTCGAAAGTAATACTGCTCATAGATTTTCATTTTTGTTCGTCTGCCGCCGGTGAGTATTTTTGCCGGTAATTCAATAAACCAATCTCTGAAGGTGTTGTGTTCTTCTTTCCAATGTTTCTTTACTTTGTATCTCATCATAACCGATAAGTTATAGGCAAATACTCCCATCTGCCACAGTAAATCATTTGCATGGAAATTATTCGTTAAGGTTTTTCCCGCTAACAGTTGATTTTTTACTTGTTCTATCCAGTTCTCACTTGTAGAACGTTCTTTATATTTTTCATGGATTTGTTCAACGCTAAGAGGTAAACTTGAACAATAACAGGCGT
>MNYQ01000120.1 GCA_001873185.1 Ignavibacteria bacterium CG2_30_36_16
CTTTTAAGAAAGGATAGCCGCCATAAAAAAAGACGAAAGATGAAAGAGCAAACAAAACATAGATATCACCATCGAAACGAAAAGCTTCTTTAAGTCCGAAAAAATGTTGAATCATAGGTGAGAGAATAAGAATCGGGATTGTAACAATAATTGAAATCCAGAACCTTTTCTTGAAGCCTTCAATCGTATGTCCCTCATGTTCAGAATGGCTATGTTTAGCGTGATCATCCTTTTTAGGATTTCCCGCAGAGCGGGATTTCTCTTTCCCGAGTGGCGGGATTTCGCTTCGTTCAACATTCAACATCTTTTCATGAGAGCTTTGATCATTATGTTCTGAATGATCCATCACTGAATGGTTTTCATGCTTCATATTATGGGAGTCATGATTATGATCTTGATGTTCGTTTTTCATAATGTACTCCTATTTTTTTTGCTGAATGTTCTCTACACCACAACACGCAAATTATCATTTATAGACTATCAATCACTCTATGCAGCCGTTGCCGGATTTCGTTTGCAATTTCTCCTAACTTGGGATTATCAATGGCTTGCATTGATGCAACAGGATCGACCGCCGCAATTTCCACTCCATCTTCTTTTTCCTGGACGATAACATTGCAGGGCAGCATGATGCCAACCTTGTCTTCCGCTTGCAGCGCTTTATAGGCGAAGGGAGGATTACAAGCGCCAAGAATTCTGTAGGGACGAAAATCCACGTCCAATTTCTTTTTTAACGTTTCCTTTACGTCAATTTCAGTAAGTATTCCAAATCCCTCTTGCTTTAAAGCTTCGGTTACTTTTTCAATTGCTTCTTTGAAACCTAAAGCAGATTTTTTTGAAAAACAGTAAGACATGATTTTTCTCCTATCAAATTAATCGAGTTAAACAATTACATTAAATCTTTTTTCATTCTTTCAAATTCTTCTTTATCAATCTCTCCTTTAGCATATCTTCTCTTCAGGACATCCATTGCAGATTCCTGTTGTGGCAATTGTGAATCTCGTTTGTTTTTGTTCATTTGATTTACAATCACCCAACCAATTATTATTAAAATAACCAGCCCGAAAAACCAGCCATACCACATCCCCCCCATAAAACCATTGTGAAACATAATTTCTCCATATAATAAATTTAATTGTATAAAATAAGTATGCATAATATGCAGCTTGAGTAAACAAACTGCACCTTCCAATCTATAAAAGAGTCAGTTCTTCTTGTTCTTATCATAAAAATGGTTCATCATTTCTTTATAATTATTCATCACCGGATTCATGTTCCCCATCATAGAATTCAATTGTTCGTGCATTTTACTGTCTTTCATCATTTCTTGATTATCCATCATCTGCTTCATTTGTTCTAACATAGAATTCATATATTTGCCAGCATCATTCATGTTGTTCATATAAGACATTGCTTCTTTTGAATGCTGCATTTCTCCGGTGTTCTCGTTCATTTTCTGCATCATCGTTTTCATTTGGGAATTCATCTCATTCATATTTGTCATCATCTGCGGCATATTTACCATTTCTCCGTTCATCATTCCCTGCATATTATTCATTTGTTCATGGTTGTTCTGTATATTTTGTGGATTTGAGTCGGTTGTGTTCCCATTGTCTTTTGTACCGTCTTTATTTTCGTCCTTATTTTGACAGCCAATTAATAATACAACTGACATAAATGTTATAACTGCTGCAATGAAAAATTTGTTTTTCATAATTCTCCTTTTCGGTTTTATTTAAAATATTTATTTGATTTATTCTGATCTGCCGGAAACTCTTACTAAACATTTAATTTAATAATTACTTGATCACTATAAATATGATATGAAAAAGTTTTGGATTGTTCAATCGTTCAAAGGGATGAAAAGAGAGTTAATCCTTTTGGATTAGCAATAATTACTTATCTGCATTAGATTTTTAAGATTCTTCAACATCCGCACCAAAATTGCTAATTCCATTAATTAGTTACTGTCCACATCATTCATTCAATTTTCTATTTACATTCTATTGACAGATCTTATTAAAACACCTGCAATCATAAAAGTTAGTATTGGCAGGATAATCATTTGTAAAATAGGACTTAATCCAATTGAAGTAAAAAATAATTTAGGCATCAAGCTGCTATAATTCCATAAGTTTAAATTAAGAGCTATTAATTCTCCCGAAACAGATAATACTAATCCTGCAATAGCGATATAGACTATCGTTCTTAAATTTATCCTTGCAAACCAGGAATAATTTTTAAACAGTGCCGAACCAATAAAATAAATTATTAGTATCATGATTGCATCGCCTAAACTTGCAAGCAAGCAGAATACAGTAGTCTTGGCTGAAAATGAAAAATTTTCATATAGCGGCATCTGAACCATTTCCCAAACAAAATTCAAAACAATTGATATTACTATAATCTTAATAACATAATTTTTTAATTCTGAAGAATTTTTAATGAGTATGCTCATCCACTTCATCATTTTCATCTTTCGTTTCATTGTCAAGAGCCTGGTATTGTTCCTTAGTTAAAGTCGGAAGTTTTTTTGTGAAGGCAATGATAGCCCAGATCATATCGTCAGTATGTGTTGGTCCAAATGCAGGCATGCCTGTCATCTTTAAACCGTTTTTAGTTATCCAGAAAAGCTGCTGAGGTGTCCAGTCTTTAGCAACTTTAGAAAGCATTGGAGGATTGGGATAAAGACCTTCCGCAAATTCACTTTGTTTGATTCCCGGCGCGCCATGACAGCTTACACACATCTCTCTGTAATGAACGAAACCCATCTTAACTAAAGAATCATCAGAAAGAACAGGCATTTTTATTTTATCATCTGCATTGTGTTTAATTGAATTTTCTCGAACTGTGTTCATCATCCATAAAGTCATCTTGTTGTGATGATCCATTGCGCTGATGTTATACATACCAGAATAAATAAAAATAAAGTAACCAATAATTAGAAGAACTATTACACTAATTGCACCGATGAAATATTTCATGATCAACCTCAATTATTTTTAAAAAAATTATTTACAGCAATCTTTCCCTTTGCTTGCTTTTTTAAACTTTCTAAAACCAAAGAAAGCGATAACCCCAATGAAACTTAAACCAACAAGTATTTCCATAATCATAACTCTTTTTTATAAAATAAAATTAAATCATGCAGAAATTGTAAAGTCAGAAGTTGAATTGTTCAATCCAACCGAGCCGATCATTGTATAACTTAATTTGGTATTGATTAAATAAGTGTAACCGAGTGATAATTGTTTAGGTGCTGCAAATCCGGTTACAATAGTTGAATACGAATCATATTCAATAAGCAAAAGATGATTGCCTCCGCCAAAATTGTTACCAATGCCGGCACTAATCGTTATTGGATTTTCAATATTAGCCTCTGAAGAGTTGCCTAAAAATAAATATCCCGCTTGCACATAAAATAAAAATGTGCCGAAGAATTTTCTTGCACTAACTGCAAGTTTAAAATCAAATTTACCTGTGCCTATAGTTAAGGACGAGGAAGCAGTTGGAAATTTTACAAATCCGTCGGTTGAAAAAACCGGGAATGAATTTGTTTCCCTAACTAAAGTATAACTGCCATAAACATACATATCTCCAATGCCCGCATTAACATCTGACATTCCTAAACCCCCATTCATCATTGAGCCTTTACCACCTGAGCCGTGCATACCCCCACCAATGTTATTTCCATCATCATTACCATTTGGAAAATACATTCCTCCAACCTGTGTAAATGAACCCGATGAATTGAATACTAATGGTAAACTCAGGCTCAGGTAATAATCCTGTGCCTGATATCGAAGTCCTCCGTATAGAAAATACGAGTTGTTATGAGTGCCATCAGATAAAGTGCCTCCAACTGCGGTAACAGAAGTGCTGATAGAAAATCTATCCTGTGCCGCAATGGAAGAAAAAGCTCCGATGAGAATAAGCAAAATGATTGCAGAAAATATGCTGTCGGATTGGTTCTTGCAATATTTTACTATGATTGAACCTTTCACTTAATATTCTCTTGCTGTAATTGTTTCATCATTACATCATAGTTATTCATCATCCCATTCATATTATCCATCATCTCCTTCATCTGTCCCTGCATTTGCTCGTTTTTCATCATCTCCTGATTTTTCATCATATCATTCATCTGATTCAACATGTTGTTCATTTCATCAGACATCTCGTTCATATTTCCCATAAAATTCATCATGTCTTTTGAGTGCTGCATTTGTTCCATATTTTTCATTTGGTTTGTCATGCCATTCATCTGTTCCGACATTTGATTCATATGATCCATCATTTGCTGCATCTGCATCATATTGTTCTGCATCATTTGATTCATATTCTGATGCATATTACCATGCATTTGTTGTGAAAGTACTGGTGCGTTTAGACCAATCAGAAGAGCTAATGCTAAAAGCGCACCGAGTAACATTTTATTTATTTGAAACTTTTTCATCTTTTTAACCTTTCATTTTATTTATTAAACATTTGCTTAAATCATCGTACCAAAACATTTTATCTTAATCAGCTTTGCTAAATAGCTTCAACACCATGTTTTTTCGTTCTTATACTTACTGCATCTGCTATATCTGAAATAAATATCTTCCCATCTCCTTTTTGCCCTGTATGAGCTTTCTCTAA
This sequence comes from Ignavibacteria bacterium CG2_30_36_16, assembly GCA_001873185.1. GTDB lineage: Bacteria > Bacteroidota > Ignavibacteria > Ignavibacteriales > Ignavibacteriaceae > CG2-30-36-16. Next base: position 4,642 of record MNYQ01000120.1, read on the forward strand.
AATTATTTTTACAAATTTTTCCAGATCATCATCAGCACAAACTAATTCAACTTTTACGCTGCTACAATATCTTTCGCAGTATTCAATAGACAGTTTTGAACTTCCAGGATCAATCCATTTGCCTAAGGTGGAAACATCTATGATTGTCATACCGGGCACACCGGCAATCTCTAAAGCTGAAATAACTCTTTCAATCATAGAGGGTCTTATATATGCTTTTATTTCTTTCATTTTATCACCTTAAATATTAAAGATATACTGGAAAAGGATCCAGCATATCTAATTAACACAATATTACTTCACTTTGTAATCATGTTTCAGAAGGTTTTCTTTTGCTTTATCAAGAGATACTTCTTTTAACATCATTCCGCACTGAGGGCAATCACCGGCTTCATCCGAAATTACGTTCCAGCACATCATATCTTCATAGACTTTGCCGTCTTTATTTTTATCAATCGCTGTCAAGTCTATCTCACCCTGCCGAACTATATTTTCTTCCTTCATTTCCATTTTGTCGGAGTCCATCTTGTGTTCAGTCATTTTTGAATGATCCATGTGACCTTCCTTTTTACCATGATTCATCATTTCAGATTTTTTTCCATCGAGATGTTTTTGAGCATCTTCAATTGATAATTCGTTCAAGTTCATTCCACATTTAGAGCATTCTCCCGCCTCGTCCGAAAGCTGATCAGGGCACATCGAGCACTGATAAACTTTACCGTTTTTGTTTTTATCAATTGTTTTAAGATCAATTTCTTTCATATCGTGTGATTTACTCTTTTCCTTGAAAGAACCGCTTTCTTTATCGGTAGATGAGCAGCAACTCTTTTTTGCTCCATCATCCATTTTATTGTGGTTAATTGTTTCTTGTGCAGAGGTCACGCTAGCGGTTAAAAATATCATTAAGAAAAATGATAAAGTTAATACTACTTGCTTTTTCATACTATGTTCCTTTATTATTATATATTGTTAGTTGGTTTTTATAACCATTGTTTCATTTGTAATTCTTGTTTTTACCAAACAGCCGCGTCTTAAAATTTGAAAGCAAAAATATTCGATATTTTCTGAAACAAATTCTTTCTTTGCGATAACGGTCATTTGTCTAGCGATCATTTTAAACTCAATTAATTGACTGCAGGATTCAATTGTTCTTGTTCCTTCCACATTTTCTTTACTTCGCGCCTTTTTACTGCATAGAAGATTGCAGGGTAAACCGTTAATTCCATAATAAAACTTGTTAATATTCCTCCAACCATCGGAGCGGCAATTCTTTTCATCACATCCGAACCGGTACCGAGACCGATTAATATCGGGAATAAGCCGATCATTGTTGTCATAACCGTCATCATTTTAGGACGCACTCTTTTTACAGCGCCTTCGAAGATTGATTCTTTTAGATCTTCCATAGTTTTTAATAAACCATTCTTTTTAAATTTTTCATACGAAAGGTCTAAGTACAGAAGCATTACAACTCCAGTTTCTGCATCAATGCCAAGCAGCGCAATTATACCAACCCAAACCGCAACGCTTAAATTGAAGCCGGCAAGATAGAGAAACCAAACCGCGCCTACCATAGAAAAGGGAAGTGCAAGCAGTACAATACTTGTCTTCAGCATAGATTTTGTATTCATATAAAGAAGAAAGATAACAAGCAATAAAGTCAGCGGAATTACCATCGAAAGATGTGCAGAAGCTCTTTCCATATATTCATATTGTCCGCTCCATTTAATTGAATATCCCGGCGGCAGAGTAATATGTTTATCAATTGCATTTTTTGCATCTTGTATATAAGAACCAATATCAGATACTTCAAGATCTACAAACACCCATGTATTAGGTCTTGCATTTTCCGATTTTATCATCGGCGGACCTTTGACAATTTCAATTTCACCTAATTCTTCGAGTGGAATATTACCTCCTACCGAAAGAGGAACGAGAACTCTTTTTAATGACTCAATGTTATCTCTATAATCTCTTTGATACCTTAGATTAACCGGGTACCGTTCAAGCCCTTCTACGGTTTTAGTAATATTCATTCCGCCAACTGCTGACATAAATACATCCTGAACATCCTGGATATTCAAACCATATCTTGCAATTGCATCTCTATCAATTCTAAAATCAACATAGTTACCGCCGACCGATCTTTCTGCATAAGCAGATCGTGTGCCGGGAACGGTTTTTATTACTTCCTCAATTTGCTTACCGAGATCTTGAAGAATATTTAAATCCGGTCCCGCTATTTTAATTCCTACGGGAGTTTTAATACCGGTAGAAAGCATATCAATTCTAGTTTTAATAGGCATCGTCCAGGCATTAGTTAAGCCGGGAATTTGCACTGCCGCATTCAATTCTTCTACAAGTTTATCCGGAGTCATTCCTTCTCGCCATAGCTCTTGCGGTTTAAGTTGAATAGTAGTTTCAATCATTGTCAGCGGCGCCGGATCTGTGGCTGTTTCAGCACGTCCGATTTTACCGAAGACTGTTTCTACTTCAGGAAATGTTTTTATTATTTTATTTGTCTGTTGAAGTATTTCTCTTGCTTTTGTAATTGAAATGCCAGGCAGGGTAGTTGGCATATAAAGCAAATCTCCTTCATAAAACGGAGGCATGAATTCAGAACCAAGCTTTGAGAATGGAATAACAGTTATAAGTACAATTGTAAGCGCCGTTCCCATCACCCAATATCTTCTCTTCATTACAAAATCCACAACGGGATGATAAATTTTTACGAGAAATTTTGTTATTGGATTATCTTCTTCTTTTCTAATTTTGCCGCGGACAAAATAACCGAGAAGCACCGGTACTATTGTTACAGCGAGTATTGCCGCAGCGCCCATTGCGTAAGTTTTAGTAAAAGCTAATGGCTTAAACAATCTTCCTTCCTGCTGTTCAAGCGTAAACACAGGCAGGAAAGAAACCGTTATAACAAGCAGTGAATAAAATATTGAAGGTCCAACTTCTTTTGCCGATTCGAGGATTATGCGCCAGTGTTCTCTTTGCTGATTTTTTGGTTTATCATGTTCGCTCGACATATGCGTCGCGGCATTTTCCACTAGTACAATTGAAGCATCCACCATCGCCCCGATTGCAATTGCTATGCCTCCGAGTGACATAACGTTTGCATTTATTCCCTGCAGCTTCATAATTAAAAATGAAATTAAAACAGCAGTTGGAAGTGTAAAGATGGCGACAAGCGAACTTCTTACGTGAAGCAGAAAAGCAATTATAACAAGCGCAACTATTATTCCTTCTTCGGTTAATTTATCTTTTAAATTATCAATAGCGCTTTCTATAAGGGTTGACCTATCATACGCAGGAATAATTTTTATATCTTCCGGCATAGATTTCTTCAATTCCTCAAGTCTCTCTTTAACCTTCTCAATGACTGCAAGTGCGTTTTCACCAAACCGCATTACAATAATTCCGCCAACAGTTTCTCCCTCTCCATTCCATTCTGCAAGCCCTCTTCTTAACTCAGGCCCAATTCCGATATTAGCAATATCTTTGAGATATATCGGTGAACCGGTATTTGGTGAAACTCCTATCGAAATATTTTTTAGATCATCTTCATTCTTTATATAACCTAAACCTCTCACCATATATTCCATTTCACCCATCTCCATCAAGCGCCCGCCAACATCATTATTGCTTCGCTGAATTGCCATCTTAACTTTTTGAAGCGGAATATTATAAGAAGCCAGCTTTGTGGGGTCTACAGTTACCTGGTATTGCTTTACAAATCCGCCTATACTTGCAACTTCGGCTACACCAGGTAATGATGTGAGTTCATATTTTAAAAAGAAATCCTGGAATGAAC
>MNYQ01000123.1 GCA_001873185.1 Ignavibacteria bacterium CG2_30_36_16
CGCTTTCAATTTCCTTTTTATTCTAGGATGATCTTCAAAAAATTCGAGTGCTTCGAATACAGTCATTTGCAGAACATCGGCAATAGATTTTGTTTTGTATAAAACTTCCAGAGTTTCGCGGTTATAACGTTTGCCTTTGCAAACATCGCACTGCACATAAACATCCGGTAAAAAGTTCATTTCGATTTTTCGCAAACCATCACCGCCGCACTCTTCGCATCTTCCGCCTGAAACATTAAAACTAAACCGTCCGGTTGCATATCCTCTTATTTTTGATTCCGGCATTTGCGAAAAAAGATCACGAATAAAAGTAAAAAGCCCCGTATACGTAGCTGGATTAGAACGTGGTGTTCGTCCAATTGGTGATTGGTCAATCTCAATTACTTTATCAACGTACTCTAATCCAGCTATTGATTTGTAGGGTAAAGGCACTACTTTGCTTTTATAAATTTTATTCATCAAAATTTTAACAAGTGTGTGGTTTACTAAAGTTGATTTGCCCGAACCGCTTACTCCTGTAATAAGCGTTAAAGTGCCGAGAGGGATCTTTAGAGTAACATCTTTTAAATTATTGCCGCGCGCTCCTTTTAAAACTAAATAGTTTCCGCTTCCCTTTCTTCTAACATCCGGAATTTTAATTTCTTTATTGTTTCTCAAATAGGAAAGAGTTAACGAATCAGTTCCATTGAACGATTGGAGAAGTGTTTTAGTTTCTCCAGCAAAACAAACTTTGCCGCCGTGTTCGCCTGCACCGGGACCGAGATCGATCATATAGTCGGAACTTTGGATTGTCTCTTTATCATGTTCCACCACTATAACAGTATTGCCAAGATCGCGCAGCTTTTTAAGTGAATTAATAAGCTTAATATTATCACTCTGATGTAATCCAATACTCGGCTCATCAAGCACATAGAGGACTCCCGCAAGCTGTGTACCAATTTGCGTTGCAAGCCGAATCCGCTGCGATTCACCTCCGGATAGAGTTCTTGCCGAACGATTTAGAGTTAGATAATCGAGTCCTACGTTTAACAGAAAATCTAAACGCGTTGCAATTTCTTTAAGAATAGGTTTGGCAACGATAGCATTGTTACCCGTTAGTTCAATGCTTTTGAAAAATTCCTTCGCACGTAATATTGAAAGAGAGGAAACTTCACTTATGTTTTTATCATTAAATTTTACAGCAAGTGATTCCTGTTTTAACCTTCCCCCGCCGCATGCACTACAGGTAACCGTGTTCATATACGCTTCTACCCACTCTCTAACATTGTTGGAACTTGTTGTGTTGTAATAATTTTTTAAGTAGTTAAACAGTCCCGCAAATTTGTGCATATAGATTACAGGCTTGCTGTTTCCGTAAGAATATGAGAATGGAATTTTTTCTTTACTTCCGTTTAGTAATATTTCTTTCTGCCCGGGTGTGAGGTCTTTAAGCTTTGTGTCAAAATTAAAACCATACTTTTGTGCTACTCCCGTTAGCTGATTAAAGAACCAAATCGTTCGCGGCTTACCCATCGGCGAAAGAGCTTCTTCATTCAATGATTTATTCCAATCCGGAATAATTAAATTGATATCAAGTTCTTTCTTTTCTCCAAGCCCTTCGCACTCCGGACATGATCCATAAGGAGAGTTAAATGAGAACGAATTTGGCGCAAGTTCCTGGTAACTTATTCCACAATCCATACAAGCAAGATGACGGCTGTATATAAAATCTTCTTTGCCGTCAGTAACTATTGTCATTCCGTTGCCGTAATTTAAGGCGACATCAACCGATTCGGCTATTCTTGTTCTCCCTTTTTCATTTACTGTAACTCTATCAATAACAATTTCTATGTTATGAATTTTATATCTATCTACCTGAAATCCCTTAACAATTTCAAAAATTTCACTATCGACTCTTACGCGTAAAAACCCATCCGATAATACTTCTTCAAACAATTCTCTGTAATGACCTTTTCTACCTCTTATGATGGGAGCGAGAATTGTAATTCTTTTATCCGTTAGCGAAGAAATAATACCATCTTTAATTTGAGCCGACGATTGTTTTGAAACCGGTTTGCCGCAATTGGAGCAATGCGGCGTACCGAGCCGGGCGTAAAGCAGGCGTAAATAGTCATATATTTCAGTTACTGTTCCAACTGTTGAACGGGGATTTCCGCTTGTTGATTTTTGCTCTATAGAAATGGCGGGGCTTAATCCTTCAATTAAATCAACATCGGGTTTTTCTAGCATATCAAGAAATTGCCTTGCATAAGCTGATAATGATTCGATGTAGCGGCGCTGCCCTTCGGCATAAATAGTATCAAAAGCTAAAGATGATTTGCCCGAGCCGGATAATCCGGTGATGACCGTAAATGATTCACGGGGAATTTCAACATCAATGTTTTTTAAATTGTGCTCTCTTGCGCCTTTGATTATTATCGTATCTTTTTCCAAACGGGATTACTCTTAAAATTTTAAAACATTATATTAGCACCCGACTATTTGAAAATCAATTTAATAAGATATGACTCCCATACGAATCGTGTTTAATAATCATTAAGTAAAATGAGTATAAAAGAAGAAATCACATCAATCGTTTCCCTGCCCGAAGCAAGTTTTAAGGAAAAGGGTTCACTTTTCATCGGAAAAGCATTTCCTATCGAAACTGAAGATGAATTTGAAACAAAACTTTTGGCTTTTAAAAAAGAGTATTATGACGCAACCCACCACTGTTTCGCCTATAAATTAAAAGATGACCAATTTAGGTATTCCGACGCGGGCGAACCCAATGGAACAGCAGGAATAAGAATTTACAATGCAATAGAACATTTTAATCTTTATGATGTTGGAGTTATTGTAGTAAGATATTTCGGAGGAACCAAATTGGGAGTTGGTCCTCTCGGCAAAGCTTATTATAAATCAGCCGAAGAAGTTCTTGCATCTGCAGTAAAGGTCATTAAAAAACCATTTAAGAAGATTGCAATAACAACAGGCTTTGACTATATAAGTACAATACATCACTACCTTCCGCTGTTTAATGCGGTGATTGTAAATGTTGATTATTCTAATGTTGTGTCATTCATTGTTGAGATAAATTCTTCATCAACAAAAAAACTACGGGAATTATTAATTGAAGCAACTAACGGTAATGTAGAATTATCTGAAAGTGAAGAAATTTTTTATAGAACAATTTGATAAGGGGTTCATAGCGCGGCAAGCCGCAATTTTGAATTATGAATGTTGAATTTTGAATGAAACGCAATCCCGCTTGCGGGATAAATATCTTGACATAAAAAACAATCCCGCATGCGGGATAAAAGTCAATACTATAGTGTCATTGCGAATGAGTCCTCGAATGAAGCAATCCCAAAGTATAATTTTGAGATTGCTTCGCTCCCAATCCCGCAAAGCGGGACGCAATGACAGTGAGGTCATTCTTTTGATAAATAAAGGCAATACCTTTTTTGGTAACTCGCAATCCGTTAACTAACGGATTAGAGATGCCCTTTAGTTTAAAAGAGTAAAAAAAATAAAAAACACTTGACAAACCTGTAGTTAATAACGATTTTTGCTAAAAGCAATTATTAAGGAAAGATAAATGGAAGAATTAAAACCAATTTCGGAAAAAAACCCGGTTAGGGTAAAATCAGAAGTAAAAGCAAATCAGGCAAAAGAATTAGCTGATTTGACTTTTCAATTATTAGCCAACTGCCAGGAAAAAGAAGCTCGCCTTGCCGAGCAGTATAGATTAACTCAGGCAGAATTTAGATGCTTAAGGCTCTTTGGCAAAACAGAAACTTTAAATAATAAAACTATCGCCGAGAGAATGAATCTAAGTCCCAGCCGTTTGACTCGAATTATTGACGGTTTGGTAACAAAAAACTACATGCTTCGCGAAATTGATCCGAAAGACAGACGCAATATGCGTGTCAGCCTTTCACATCAAGGCACCATAATAGTTCAAAAGTTAAATGCGGCATACATCAATATTCACAAAGAAATACTTGAGGACATCGAAGAGCCGCAGCACGATCCGCTGATCAATGCGATGACGCAGTTACTTTCAGCATTAGAAAAGTGGATTGCAAAAACTTGATTTAAAAACACTTTTGCTCTCAGATTCTTGAATGGTTTAGAGAATTATTAGTTAGTGTGCTAGATTAAGTTTCATAAAAATTGGAAAAATTATGGCAAACTCATTAGAAAAAATTATTGTATCCATTAAAAAATTAAAACCAAAGAATATTAATGAAGCTCAGACAAAAGATTGGTTGATTCGCCCTTTTTTTGAAGTTCTTGGTTGGGATTTCTCAAATCCAGAAGATGTTGTTCCCGAAGATGATGATATTGCTGGCAAACGAACTGATTATTGTTTTTATGTTAACGAAATTCCGAAAATGTTAGTCGAAGCAAAGTCACTTTCCAACTCATTATCAGATAATAAAATGATAATCGAAAAATTAAATTACTGCGCAAATAGAGGTATCTCATTATTGATATTAACTAATGGGGACACATACAAGATCTACTATTCTGAGTTAAAGGGAATTGGCAAAGATAAATTGTTACAAGAATTTACTCTTTCTGATAAATTTGATGAAGACGTAATTGAGAAATTGAGTAAGAAGTCTTTTGAAAAAGATTTATTACTAAATTATTCGCGGAATATTTCACTATTTACCACAATCAAAAAAGCTACTGAAAATTTATTCCAATCTGGTGATAAAAAATTTATTCGAATTATTAATGAATCAGTAAAAGAAATATTAGGTCACAAGTTTGGTGAAGATGACATAGAAATGGCATTAAAGCAATTTACTTTGCATATCAATTCTGATCTTCACGAAACAGTTTATGCTTCTGATACATCCGAAGAAAATACTGATGAGGGGAAAAATTGGACTGTAGAAAATCAATTCAGAGATGGTAAATGGAACGAGAGTTTTGAGCAGTACAAAAAATTACGTGAAGAGTTAAAAATTGCAAAATTAGATTTTTCAGAGAATCCGACTAAAAGATATATCAGCCTTCTTGTTGACACAAAAAGTTTTTGCCAAATATGCGGTTTAAAATCTGGATTGAAAATATGGGTTGATCTTGACTTTGCAGAATTATCAGAAGAAGAGAGCCTAAGAGTTCGGGATGTTTCAAAAATCGGACATTGGGGAATGGGTGATGTTGAATGTTTCGTGGATAATGGAGTTGAACTTGATTGGATTGTGAGTTTAATAAATAAATCTTATAAAAAACTTACAAGTAATTAAACGCACACTAACAAGTTATTCCGATTAAAGTCAACTTGGAAATTCGATGTTCGTTAAATTTATTAAATGCTTTCGGGGCGCAGCTATCCTGAAAGAATAACACAACCCTTGCTTTTTGCGTATGTAAAAAGTAGAAGGAAATCTTTTCCCGCTAAAAGCGGGATGGATTCCAAAAATAAAATTAACTACGGTGTTGTGTTTTAACAACTTGTCCCGCTTTATGGGATAACATGCTGTTAGCCAGCATAGAAAAGGAATACATTTATGAAACATTTTTTGTTTATCTGTATCTACTTTATTATATCCTCATTTATTTTGTTTGCTCAGCAAATAGAAAAGGATAAAATCGTTGTTATTGGAAGTGCCTCGATTGAAGTTCCAGCAGATCGAGTAATGCTTAAATTAACCATTACTTTTGAAGATAGAATTGACGGTCAAAAGGCTTACACACAACATAAAGAACAGGAATTAAAACTGTTGAATTTTCTTAAAGAATTGAATATCCCCGACTCTTTAGTAACATATTCGTTGCTAAACATTTCGACTAGATTTGAATACCCGTCAAGCCAACAAATAAAGATATTTCAGACATCGCAAACGGTTTCAATTATTTTAACTGATCTATCAAAATTACCATCTTTTCAATTGAGCCTTATCTCTAATGGTTATACGTCATTTGAGGGAAGTTTTGAATCAAGCAAGTCTCCCGGTGCAGTAAAAGAAGCGTTAAGCAAAGCAGTTCAGCAAGCAAAAATTAAAGCCGAAATAATGGCAAACGCCGCTGGAAGAAAGATTAAAAAAGTTTCCAAAATTAGTGATACTGATGAAATTGAACCAAGAATTGCCAGTTATAGAAATTATATTTATTCACGAAATATTTCATACAGTAGAACTACCATTCAATTAATTAATATTCCACAAACTGTTACAATTGATAAACAAGTCCGTGTAATTTTTGATTTGGTAGATTAAAGTTTCTGCTATTGCGGACTAGCGTTACAAGGATTAATGCCAAGCCCCGTAAAAAAAACGGGGTAAACTTCGCCGGGGCATAATCCGGTGTCCCTGTAAAGAAACGGGGTATATGGATGGACTAAGCCGAAAAGCGACTTAACCCGGACACTTGCATTTACAATAGGATGTTCTGTATGTAGGTTAACTCTGTCGGGGCGCAGCTATCCCGAAAGAAGAATATAACCCTTGCTTTTTGCATATGTAAAAAGTAGAAGGAAATCTTTTCCCGCTAGAAGCGGGATGGATTCCAAAAATAAAATTAACTACGGTGTTGTGTTTTAATAACTTGACCCGCTTTGCGGGATAACACGCCGTTAGGCGACTTAATTTAAATGGAGATAAAAAATGATTAAATATATATCCAAGTTCGCACTTCTAATTCTTGTTTTATCGATTATTTATTTGTTGATCTCTGGAAATATGTTGTCGGAATCACCATTTATTATAATTGGTCAATTACTATCCGTTGGCTTTAGTATTTGGGCACGTCGCAGTTTTCAAAAAGAACAATTTAGCATTGATGCAGAACCTTCAAATGGTCCTCTTCTTACTACCGGGCCGTATAAATTTGTTCGTCACCCTATGTATACATCCGCATTGTTTCTTATTTGGATAAGTATTATTGGTCATTTGTCCATTTCGACAGTTGCAATTGGTGTAGCTGTTTCTACTGTAATATTAATTCGCATAATTACTGAAGAACAGTTGCTTCGTGAAAGATTTCTTGATTACAATTTATATGCATTAAAAACTAAAACTATAATTCCGTTTCTTTATTAATAAATCTATTCAGTAATATTGAGTTTAAATGAGCGCCTAACCAGTTATTCCGATTAAAGTCAACTCGGAAATTAGATGTTCGTTAAACTTTTTAAGTGCTTTCGGGGCGCAGCTATCCTGAAAGAATAAAATAACCCTTGCTTTTTGCGGATGTAAAAAGCAGAAGGAAATTTTTTCCCGCTAAAAGCGGGATGGATTCTAAAAATAAAATTAATTACGGTGTTGTGTTTTAATAACTTGTTCCGTCCGGTAGCCAACAGACTATCGGATAACACGCCGTTATACCACAAAAAATAATTTTTCTGATCTTGATATATTGTGCATAATTTTGTACGTTTAATAGCACAATATAAAAAGGAGTATTTATGCACAGAATACAATTAGATCAAGATATTCAACCTCTTTCAGAATTTCGTTCAAAAGTTGCTTTTTATTTTGATAAAGTAAAGAAAACAAAAAGACCGTTAGTCATAACCCAAAATGGGAAAAGCGCTGCGATTCTTATTGATGTTTCTGAATATGAAGCAATGGTTGATAAAATTGAAGTTTTGGAAGATATAAAATTGGCAGAAGAACAAATTAGCAAGGGAATGGAAATTTCTCATCAAGACGTAAAGAAAAGATTTTCTAAGAGGTCTTAAACTTGACAATTTATTGGTCACCCTTAGCTGTTGACAGATTAGAAAATATCTTTGAATATATTTCAAAAGAGGAGAATGATGCTGCTTATAAACTTGTTAGTAAAATATTAAAAAAAGTTGAAACCTTATCAAAGTTTCCTGAAAGAGGTAGAAAAGTTCCAGAAGCAAATAGAGAAGAAATCCGAGAAGTCTTTGAGAGTGAGTATAGAATAATTTATCGAGTTGAAGCTAAAAAAGTTTTTGTCCTTTCGATTAGAAATTTTAAGCAATTATTGCCTGACAATGATCTAAAATAATTGTGGTATAACAAGTTATTCCGATTAAAGTCAACCCGGGAATTAGATGTTCGTTAAAATTTATTAAATACTTTCGGGGTGCAGCTATCCTGAAAGAGCAAAAATAACCCTTGCTTTTTGCATATGTAAAAAGTAAAAGGAAATCTTTTCCCGCTAAAAGCGGGATGGAGTCCAAAAATAAAATTAACTACGGTATTGTGTTTTAACATAACACGTCATTATAAAAATAGTCTGAGTTCTAAAATGAAAACAATAATCAACTATATTTTTTCAATATTTTTATCAATTATTTGTTCATCTTTAATTTTTGCTCAATCGCCATATTTTCGAAATAATCCTAATCGTTTATATTCTATAACTGATTTCTTGATTTCGGATTATGAATCAAAATCAAGCT
>MNYQ01000057.1 GCA_001873185.1 Ignavibacteria bacterium CG2_30_36_16
ACAGAAGAGGCGATAGCGGCTGGTAAAAAGTCAGTGGATGGATGATTGGTTTAAATTGTAGATTTAACAGCCTGTCGCTATATTTGTTGCGGAGTTAAAAATGTTTGATGCCCGGATGGTGAAATTGGTAGACACGCTAGTTTCAGGAGCTAGTGAGAGCAATCTCTTAGGGGTTCAAGTCCCCTTTCGGGCACAGAAAAAGCCGCTTGTTAATATGCGGCTTTTTTAGTTTTCGCGAACTTATGCCCGTTTTTAAAATTGTTTTGGCAATTTTAAAATTAAATTTGAACATTGATTTCTCAGAGGATATAAAGTGAATTCAAATTTAGTTTCTCAATAAGTAGCTTTATTAGAAAGCAGTCTCTTCAACCTGTTCAGGTTTGAACTTGAATTCAAAATAGAAAAAATTTTCATCTTCTCTAACCATATTAGATTTTGTAAGATGAAACTTTTCTATTTTTCCTCTGTCCTTCAGATCAGGAAGATAGGGGAGGTAGAGTTGATCTTCAAAATAATATTTAGGTAATCGTATTTTTTTATGTGACACAAGCGAAGCCATGTCGAGCATAATTTTTCTCACTCCGGTGGGAGAGTCTTTTCGCAAATAAAGTTGACGCATTATTATTCCATAATATTTCTTAAACAATTTAATAAAAATTAATTCTGTAAAGAAAGAAACTAAATAAATTTAAAGCGTTGTTCGATAATCTATTATGAAAATTAACTGCCGACACTGTATATTTTTTAAAATCACCTGGGATTTGAAACTGCCATACGGTTGTGCCGTGATGGGGTTTAAATCTAAGCAGATGCCCGCCTCAGAGGTTTTTGAAGCATCGGGGAGGGAGTGTTTAAAATTTGAGAAAAAATATAAATCACGATTTCGGAAGTTTGACTTTCGTTTTTAGTGTTCTCTTCAGTTTAAGTCGCTAATAAAAAGGTTATCTGAGCGGGGAGTAAGTAGTAAGCAAAAATTGCAGTTATTAAAAAATGAAGCCCGCGTGGGGGTACGCGGGCTTTTTGTTCTTTAAACCATTACAGGGCAGGGTGACCCCGTAAACGAACACCGCAAATTTAATACTTTTTAAATTAATCCAAAAAAAACGATGGAAATTTTTCATTTCCCCAGGACAGTTGTTGAAAAGTTGTAATTTGAATAAAATTTTGTTTATGGAACCCAAACAAACTCCAGAAAGCTATTTCCATTTCAAAAATATATTTTTTAGTTTGCGAAAAAAAACAATTATTTAATAAAGGTTTTGTAAGTTTGTATTACTAAATTTTAAATTAGATTGTCAGCATTAATTGGCACCCATCGAACATCATATTGTTTAGATTTTAAATAACATGCTAAAGTTGTAAAAGCAGCATTTTATTGAACAATCTTATTTGATTGTATTAGCTTCCAAAAAATCTTAAAAACAAAAAATGGGTACACTATCAATGTTAGTCTATAATTTATTTCTTTATTGTTATAAGGTTTATTCTATTATTTGAGAAATCAATGACTTTGATAATAGATACTCTATTAAAATATTTGCCAATTATGGATAACATCAAGCTTAAAATATTAAATTAATTTATAGTTGGTGGCACGGTTTGTGGAGGAACTACTGTTATTAATGAATTTAACTTCACAACAAGTAAGAAAACAGAATGTTTAAATTAATAATTTATAAGAGAAGGAAATGATCAAACAAAAAAAAGTCCGTAAACTTAATGAAGTTACCGTTAGATTTGCCGGCGACTCTGGAGACGGTATGCAGCTTACCGGAAGCCAGTTTAGTGACACAACTGCCTTTGTTGGCAACGACCTCAGTACTTTACCCGATTACCCGGCAGAAATCCGCGCACCACTTGGTACGGTATATGGTGTGAGCGGTTTTCAACTTCACTTTGGAAGTATGGATGTTCATACACCGGGCGATAGACCGGATGTACTTGTTGCAATGAACCCTGCAGCAGTTAAAAAAAATATAAATGAATTAAAACCCGGTGCAATAATTATTGCTAACTCGGATTCGTTTGATGCTAAGAATTTAAAACTGGCGAAATATGAAACTAATCCTTTGGAAGATGATTCATTAAAAGGTTACGAGCTTTTTGCCGTTCCAATTTCTACCTTAACAGCAAAAGCCTTAGAGAATACTAAACTTTCGCTAAAAGATATATCGAGAAGTAAAAACTTTTTTGCTCTTGGGTTGATGTACTGGTTATACAATCGTCCTTTAGAGCCGACCTTAGATTGGATAAAAGAAAAGTTTGCAAAGAAACCTGAATTTATTGAATCTAACAAACTTGCACTCGAAGCCGGTTACAATTTTGGCGAAATGACAGAAGCATTTACTACAAGATACGATATTGAACCGGCACACTTGCCAAAAGGCATTTACAGAAGTGTTGCCGGTAACGAAGCTACCGCTCTCGGATTTCTTGCAGCTTCGGTAAAAAGTAAACTCCCATTATTTTTAGGCTCCTATCCTATTACACCGGCTACTGAAATATTACAGTACTTAAGCACATATAAAAATTTTGGTGTGAAAACAATGCAAGCCGAGGATGAAATTGCGGGCATTACCGCAGCAATCGGCGCAGCTTTTGCCGGTAGCCTTGCCATAACAACAACGAGTGGTCCTGGACTTGCGCTAAAAACAGAAGCAATCGGTTTAGCCGTTATGACGGAACTTCCGCTTGTGATAATCAATGTACAACGAGGCGGACCGAGCACAGGTTTGCCTACAAAAACCGAGCAAGCAGATCTTCTCCAATCGCTATACGGAAGAAGCGGCGAATCACCCGTTGCTATAGTTGCAGCATCTACCCCAAGCGACTGTTTCTATATGGCGATTGAGGCATGCAGGCTCGCATTAAAATATATGACCCCTGTAATTTTTCTTACTGATGGTTACATCGCTAATGGAAGCGAACCCTGGAGAATTCCACACGCAAGCGAAATACCGGAAATTGAAGTAAGGTTCGCAAAAGAAATAGTAGGGTTTACACCTTATTCCAGAGATGAAAACCTTGCTAGACCATGGGCTAAGCCAGGAACACCTGGATTAGAACATCGCATTGGCGGGCTTGAAAAAGCTAACATTACGGGTAATGTAAGTTATGATCCGGACAATCATCATAAAATGGTTAATCTTAGAGCGCAGAAAATTAAAAATATGGCTAGTGATATACCGGAGTTGGAGGTTGACGGCGATCCGGAAGGTGAACTTCTTGTTATCGGATGGGGCGGTACTTACGGCTCGATAACCGAAGCAATTATAAAAGCAAGAGAGAAAGGATACAAAGTATCGCAAACTCATTTTAGATATTTAAATCCTTTCCCCAAAAATACCTTTGAAGTTTTAAGTAAATTCAAAAAAGTGCTAGTTCCGGAAATTAACTTAGGGCAGCTTGCTAAAGTTATAAAAAGCGAGTTTCTAATACCCGTGCGTCAACTAAATGTTGTTAGGGGTTTACCGCTCCGTACTTCAGAAATTGAAAGCAAAATAATTGAGCTATTAGGAGGACAGAACAATGGCTGATAATATAAAAATAGAAGAAATAAAACTTACGGCAAAAGATTTTGCCTCCGATCAGGATGTAAGATGGTGCCCCGGCTGCGGTGATTATTCGATACTCGCACAAGTGCAGCGTTCGTTCCCGGATTTAGTCGATGTTAAAAAAGAAAACTTAGTTTGGATCTCCGGGATAGGCTGCTCATCACGATTCCCATACTATATGAACACTTATGGCTTCCACGGAATTCATGGTCGCGCTCCTGCAATTGCCACCGGCGTTAAAATTGCGAACCCCAAGCTTTCCGTTTGGGTTGCAACCGGTGACGGTGATTTGTTAAGTATCGGAGGGAATCATTTTATACACGCATGCAGAAAAAATATTGATTTGAAAATGCTTCTCTTCAATAATAAAATTTATGGTTTGACAAAAGGACAATACAGCCCTACTTCAGAAAAAGGTAAAGTTACAAAGACTTCTCCCTACGGAAGTATTGATTATCCTTTCAATGCTGTCTCACTTGCACTCGGCAGTGAAGCATCATTTATAGCTAGAACTTTGGACGGTAATCCAAAACATCTGCAAGCAATGTTAAAAAGGGCTGCTGAACACAAAGGATTGGCATTTATAGAAATTTTCCAGAACTGCGTGATATTTAACGACGGAGCTTTTTCGGATTTAACAGATAAAAAAATTAAGGAAGATCATCTCCTGGTTCTCGAACATGGACAGCCAATGGTATTCGGTGTTAATAAAGACAAAGGTATTAAACTCGACGGTTTAAAACCTGTGGTTGTCGATATTTCAAACGGTAAGTACAGCATAAACGATTTGCTTGTACACGATGAAACTGATAGCACGCGTCTTTATGCTATGCTGCTGGCTCATCTCGACGAAACACCCGGCTATCCAACTCCGATCGGTGTTTATAGAAAAATTAATAAGCCTACTTATAACGAAGGTGTTGAACAGCAAATTGAGAACGTTACTGCAAAACTAGGCAAGGGCGATCTCGAAAAGGTTTTGTTTAGCGGTAATACCTGGGAAGTTAATTGATCATTCAGCTTTAATAATTTCATCCAAGCCGGCAGTTCTTAGGTAGCTGCCGGTTTTTCATTTTAAAGAGAAATGAAAATATTAATTATCGAAAGAGGGTTTGTAATTATTAAATTAGCATTCAACAAAAATTATTGTTGAGAAGCACGGTAGATGTATTCGTAATTTAGTATATATCATAATAATACAGTAGAGCGCCGTTGTAGTGAGTATCGAATTTATTTTTGATGAAGCAAGAAATGAATTAGGCGCATGCTTTACATTTGCACGATTCATAAATTTCATCATAACCGTAATCAATGGTAAGTTCCTCACCCGGTTCGATGTTGCGGTATGCAGAAAGTATTAAACTTTCCTCATCGCCGTCAAGCACTTCGCAATTGCAGTCGCAGTCGTGATTTATAAATTTTATTTTATCAGTTTTAACTGCGTCTATATAGCAGTCCACTCCATTCCAAAAGATGTAAACGTTATCTTCTTCATCTTCGCGACGTTCGCATTCATTCCCGTCAATTACTTCTCCTTTAATAATCATAATAGGAGCGCCTTCTGGAATTGCAATAGAGGAAAAAATACCCGTACCATGTATAAATGAGTTTTTAACAAAGACATCATTTTCAAAATCGTTCTTCAGGAATATCATTGTTTTTTTGTCCCCTTAACACGGATAATTTCTTTTACAAGCGCATACATAAAAGAGTCTTCGAGAACCGGATATGTGTATTTATATTTATCCTCTAATTTTACATTCGCATAATTGTGTCTGTACAATTCTTTATTCGCTGCATCGAAATAAACTACTTCTTGAATACCGTAGCGAACAGTCTTCAAATCAATAGCGTAAAGAGTTTTACTTCTTAAAATCTCGCCTTTGATGCCGTCAAAAGAAAGAGGAGGTTTATGCATTTGCAGAACCCAAATATCTGCTTTATCGCCTTCCATTTTATCGAGCGTTAATCCATCGTACCAAAATTTTTGGCTCTCACTTACTATCAATGGTTTCCATCTATGCTGGTCTGTTTGAGAATAGAGAGAAAAACAAAACGCAAAAACTAAAATTATAAATGCTAAAAAAGAAAATTTCATATATACTCATTAAGATTATTTATATTGCCGGTGCGAAATTAACTAATTTTACTCATACTAAAAACATACTAAATTCATTTAGATAAATGAGTCCACTCTAAAGAGGTTATTCTTGTCATTGTCCGGGGCAATGACTTTACTTAGTAGAACATTTTTAGATCAAACTCACAAATGATAAGGACTTTTTTTAATGACATATATTAAAATATTGATGCTCGGATTATTTCAAATTGTTACAGTATTTGCTCAAATTTCATTCATACCGGATCAATTGAACTTTCCGCAAACATTTGTTCATCAAAGCGACAGCGTTTTGTTAAAGATAATAAATATTCAAAAAGAAGAGATTAGTTTTTATTTTTCATTTACTCCAGGCAGCGACAGATTTTCTTCATCTGTTGACTCAGTTTCAGTTTCAGCTAATGATAGCAGTGAAATTTTTATCATCTATTCACCATGGCATAATGTTGAAGATAATGGATTTTTGTTCATTTATAATATTGACACAACTCATTTCTCTTTAACTAAGTTAATTGGAAGCGGTAAGTTCCCGGACAATTATTATAATTCAACTTTTAATCTTTATGACGCACAGCTAAAAGAGGCGTTAACAAATTTAACAAGCGGACACACGGCGCTCGGCTATAATACTGCACGTGATAAAATGTTTATGGAGATAGATAATAAACGAGTAAATGGTCAGGGCGCCGCTCAAAATACGGTTGAATGTGTTTACACCGGCAGGGAAGCCGTCGGTTACACAAGCCGATCCGATGTGCAAACGAATTACAATTTCAACACCGAACACAGCTATCCTCAGTCAATGTTCAGTTCAAATGATCCTATGGTATCAGATCTATTTCATCTTTATCCAACTGATGTAAACGCAAACAGTATACGAGGCAACTTACCTTTTGGCAAAGTTGTATCGGGCATTAACTGGCAGGAGGGTGGCAGCAAACGTGGAAATGATTCTATCGGGCAGCTTGTTTTTGAACCGCGTGATGTTCATAAAGGAAATCTTGCAAGAACTATGATCTATTTTGATACGAGATATCCTCAAAATTATGGAGGCTTTTTTACTTCAAAGCAGGAAAAAATTTTTAGAGAATGGAATTTATTTGACACTGTTGATACAGCAGAAAGAAATAGAAACAATAAAATCTACACATACCAAGGGAAGAAAAATCCTTTTATCGATCATCCTGAATTTGTTGAAAGAATTTATAGTTTCCTCGGCGCTATTCGACCATCCATTTATGAAGGCGAGATTTACCCTGCTGTATTAAAGTTCGATTCTACTGCGGTGGGGGATACTTCATCAATGAATTTATATCTTGTAAATACAGGCAACAGTGAAATATTTTTGAACCAGATTACTCCACAGTTAAGCAACTTTATGGTTAAAGAGTATGATGCTTCAATTCTTCCGGGGGATGCAGGTGAAGTAGAAATACTTTTTATTCCCGACACTACAATTAATTATATCTCGGATTTAATTGTCACTTTTAACAGCCAGATTCTTAGCGCATCATTAAGAGGGATAGGAAAAAAAGCGGTAATGAATGTGACTGCCGGAGATATTCAAACGAAAAATTTTCTGCTAGAACAAAATTATCCTAATCCTTTTAATCCATCAACAAAAATAAAATTCTATATTCCTCAAGAAAGTTTTGTGCAATTATATATTTATAACGTTACCGGACAGTTAGTTAAAATTATCGCGGATGAAAATATGAGAGCCGGTTTTCATGAATTTGAGTTTTATGCAGAGGGATTGTCTTCCGGAGCTTACTTCTACGTTTTAAAATCTAACGGCTTTTATCAAACAAAATCAATGATATTATTAAAATGAAAAAGTCATTTATACTTTTAATTTGTTTTTACGGGATGATCATGGCTCAATCAAACATTGAAAAACTTACCGCTGAGATTAAAAATAAACTTGATTCCGCAAAGGGTATTTACGGATTAGTCTATAAGGATTTGCAAACTGGCGAGAATATTTTTTATAATGAAAAAGAAAACTTCCACGCCGCAAGCACAATGAAAACCCCCGTGATGATTGAAGTCTTTAAGCAGGCTGAAGAAGGGTCTTTTTCACTTGATGATTCTATTCTCGTAAAAAATGAATTTAAAAGTATTGTTGATAGCTCACTTTACATGATGGATATATCGGAAGATAGCGGAGAAAATTTATATCAGTTTATCGGGGGTAAAAAAACTATACGTCAACTTGTTTACGACATGATAACCGTAAGCAGCAACTTAGCCACTAATATTTTAATTGATCTGGTTCATGCGGAAAATGTTATGAGAACAATGAAAGAAATAGGAGCTGAAAACATAAAAGTTTTGCGCGGGGTGGAAGATATCAAAGCGTTTGAAAAAGACTTGAACAACACAACTGATGCATTTGACCTGATGCTGATTTTTGAAAAAATTGCGATAGGTGAAATAATCAGTGAAAAAGCATGCAGTGAGATGATCGATATTTTACTAAACCAAGAATTCAACTCCCGAATTCCTGCACTGCTTCCGTCTGATGTAAAAGTTGCGCATAAAACAGGCTCAATTACCGGCATCGAACACGATGGCGGCATTGTCATTCTGCCCGACGGCAGAAAATATATATTGATAATTCTTTCTAAAGGGATTCAAGGTTCAAAACTAAAAACAAACATTCAAGCTGAGGTGAGCAGAATGATTTATGATTATTTTATGTGTGATTAATTAATAAGGAGTCTGGTTTAAAAAGGTTCTATTGAATAATGTCATTGCGAGCGGAGCGAAGCAATCTGCCGAATTTAGCGTAAAAGCAAAAGATTGCTTCGTCACTCCGTTTCTCGCAATGACGGGAAATACCTTTTTAGAGTAGACTCAATAATGTTTAATGAATTTTAAGTGATAAAACTCAATAATATTTACTTATTAAGAGTTGGTAATAATGGACTATACAGTTATCTTTGTAAAGCAAATTAAATTTTATTCACAATAAAAACTATAGGAGCTTCCTACAATGAAATTCTATTATCAATTGCTATTTTTGCTTTTGGTTACATTCCTTCTCATCGGTTGTAATAAAGAAAACCCGTCAGAACCAACCTCATCACCTTATGACAACGCTTCTTTTTCAAAGGGCGGAATTATGTATGATAAATTTTGGGCTACAGAATCTGGTTTTGATCAGACTAATGCTAATTTAGCTACATTCAAAGCACACTCAGATTTCTTTAGATGTAAAGCATGTCACGGATGGGATTTACTCGGCAACACCGGTTCATATATCGGCAGAGGCGCTAAAACTACTCGTCCAGCAGTTGCGGGTTTAAATTTATATCAAATTGCTAAATCTAAAACAGCTCAAGAGCTTTTTGATGCTATGAAAAAATCAACCGGCAGAAGAGATGTTTCTTACGATTTAACACAATATGATCCAACAAGCAACAATACTACCGGTAATCAAATGCCTAACTTTTCTCAAATTCTTACCGATGCTCAGATTTGGGATATCGTAAAATTCTTAAAAGAAGGAGCCTTTGATGTATCACAATTATATGATGCAACTTATACCGGCACATATCCTACTGGTTCTGCTAAGTATTCAAATATTGGCAAAGATGGCAACGGCACAAATGGCAAGAGTTACTTTACTCAAAAATGTTCATCATGCCACGGTGCAGATGGAAGAACAATTACTTTAGAAGGGATGACCGCAGGCAAATTTATAAGATCAAAACCTAATGAAGTTCAACATAAAGTTAAATACGGGCAGCTTGGTTCTGCAATGCCTGGAGATTTCAACATGAGCTTATCTCAGATGAAAGATTTATATAAAGCTGTTACAGATACGTTAACTTTTCCAAATTAAGTTTGTTGGGCAAGTTATTTTTAAAGCAACCATTTTTATTGATGGTTGCTTTTTTTTGCAGTTTTTTTTTATAAGAAAGAATAGAAAAATGTTATTCTTGGTGTTACTGATGCATCAAAACTTCGTCCGCTTGGAAACGCTTCATAAGTTTCAATTATTACATTCGGACTAATAGTAACTTTTTCATCCGGTTTATAGTTTAAGCTGAAAATAAACCAGTTGCGTGAATCGCCTTTAAAATCAGTATCCGTGTTTCGATCGTAATTGTCAAATCTTCCGACAACAGCAAGCTCTTTTGAGAAATTGTATGAACCAAAAACAGAGATTCCCATTCCGGTTCTATCTCTAGTATCATCTCCGATAGAAATTTCATTTTTTCTGGTGTTTAAGAATCCTTCAACTCCAAGTGCATAAGTGTCTTTTTCTTTATAGCCGAGAAAAAGCGCATAAGTCAAGTCATTATTTGCAATCGTTGCAGGCGGATAAGTCGTGCTTGCAAGGCTGTTAATATTTTGCCGGGCTTTCAAGTCAGCATAAAGTGTGGCAGTAAATTGTTTGATAGGGGAGTATTGAATGTGAGCATAGTATCTTTTGTATTTATCCGTCTCGGGTGAATTCCCGCTTCCGTTACCAAACATAAACCAATATTTAAATCTTCCTTCAGCGTCAATTTTACCTTTTAAAGCGACTGCCAGATCGCGTGAAGAAACAATGCCTCGTAAATCCATGATTGTTTTTTCAAGAAATCGGTTTCCCCAATTACTTTCTGAAACGTCGAAAGCAGGCGTTGGTTGTATACCAAAAATAAAATCGCTGCCATTAAATATGTTTTTCCAAAGTAAGTAGGCATCTTTTACGAACACGCCAATTTTGCCGTTATTTGTGTTCGAGGATTGATCGGCTTCTAATCTGAATCTTGTTATAAATTTTTCAGAAATATCATAATCATAGGTCAAATAAATTCTTCTAAACTGAACGCCATTTAAGTCTTTTTTGCCGCCGTTAGCTGCATTGGGCAATAATGATATGGCGCTATCTCTTGCGGCATTATAAAAATAATCGCCAAACATATAACCGGAAATTCTTCCTTTTTCCGTGCCATCCTGTGCAATTAAAAAATTAATTGATGAAAAAAGAATGACACTAAATAAGAGTAACTTTTTCATATCTCTCCTTCTGAAAGTTTAGTTTTGTGATAAATATTTATGATCAAATATCACTCTTAATATTTCATCATATTTTTATATTAAACAAGAATTTATTTTACACCGATAAGCAGAGGGCTTACCATAAGCAAAAATTTTTCTTAATTGCTTTCAAATTAACCAAAAAACAATTTCAAATAAAAATACTCGTTCTCGGAGAAACTGTTTTTCGCAAAAAAGAACCTATTTATAATTTAACATTAACTTAATATTGAATCATTGCTACTCTTATTTATATAAAATAAATTTACACACCTAATTAAACTAAAAAGGAAAACCAAATATGAAGTTAAAAAGCATTTCGATATTTACAATTATTCTCTTGTTCTTTTTCATGTCACAAAATTTTGCACAAAAGTCAATTTCGAATTCAAATAATCAACAGACTTCACAGAAAGTTGAAGTTGATAAAAACATATCACATTACAAAGCTGTGAGTGGAGTTTCCGGTAACTTAAGCAGCATCGGCTCAGATACAATGAATAATCTTTTAACATTATGGTTAGAAGGATTCAAGAAGTTTTATCCGAATGTTAATATTCAAGTTGAAGGTAAAGGCTCAAGCACCGCTCCAACGGCGCTAATCAGCGGAACTGCCCAGCTTGGTCCAATGTCGCGCCCGATGAAAAAAGAAGAGATAGATAAGTTTGAAAAGAAATTCGGTTACAAACCAACAGAATTAAGAGTTGCACTTGACGCGCTTGCTGTTTATGTTAGTAAAGATAATCCAATTGAGGGATTAACTCTTCCTCAAGTTGATGCGATATTTTCAAAAAGCCGAAGAGGCGGATATAAAAAAGAGATAACACGCTGGGGCGAATTGGGTTTAAAGGGCGATTGGGCTAATCGACCTATCAGTTTGTACGGTAGAAATTCGGCTTCAGGCACTTACGGTTTCTTCAAAGAACATGCGCTCTTTAAGGGGGATTACAAGAATAGTGTAAAGGAGCAGCCCGGTTCCGCTTCGGTTGTACAAGGAGTTACAGAGGATAGATTTGGCATTGGTTATAGTGGTATCGGATATATGACTTCCGGAGTAATTGCGCTGCCAATAGCAAAAGATGCTAAAGATAAATTTCATCAGCCGAATTATGAGCAGGTTCTGTCTGGTAATTATCCATTGGCAAGGTTCCTTAACATTTATGTAAATAGAGTTCCAAATAAAGAAATGGACCTTTTATTGAGAGAATTTGCAAAGTATATTTTTAGTTACGAAGGGCAGCAAGTAGTGGTAAAAGATGGTTATTTACCTCTGACTGCTAAGGTTGTTAAACAAGAACGAAAAAAAATAGATTAGTGGAAATTGTTGAAAGACAAAAAACACAAGCGTGCCTCATTCTATAATGATGCTGCCCGAATAATTATTTATGCGGGCGGCATTTTTACTATTGTTGTTGTGCTCGCAATTTTAGTTTTCGTTTTTAACGAATCGCTGCCGCTTTTTGGCGATGCGGACGCTTCTAAAACAAAAGAGTTCCAATTACAAAATAAACATGAGGGAAAATCTCCACTTTTAATTGGAGTTGATGAGTATGAAAAAGTTGCTTACACAGTGACTGATTCTGCAACGCTCGAATTTATTGACCTCGATAAAAAAGAAATTATTAGCGAGACCAAAATTGCAGGTTTTGAAAATCAAGCATTCATTTCCTCCTCTAAAACTCTAAACAATAATTATGTTGCACTTGGAAGCAATCAAGGTAAAGCAATCCTTCTAAAGGTTAACTACAGTGTTACATTTAGTGATGAAACCGAAAGAATAATCGAACCTTCCTTTGATATCATAAAAACACTTAAAATAGATTCTACGAACCAACCTATTAGAAAAATTTCCACCTCGGTAATCTCGGATGATGAGTGGACAATCGTAAGCCTTGTTGGCGCCAACGAGATAATTCTCCGGTCGTTATTAATTACACATTCGATAATGGGTGATGAACAAGAAGATTCCTCTTACTCAAAATTCTATGCCGATACTGATAGTGTAACTGCAATGGCTATCGATAATACATCAGAAAAATTAATAATAGGATCGAGAAGCGGCTCAATTTTGTATTATTCCTTGAAGGATAAAACATCACCAGAACTTATCCAAAAAGTTGTTGCTTCGCCTGATAAAAAGCCAATAACTTCTCTTCAATTTTTAATCGGCGATCAATCGGTAATCGTTGGTGATGCAAAAGGAAATATTTCATCCTGGATGCGCGTGCTTGATGACGAAAGCGACTATGGCTGGAAATTAGTGCAGCCGCATATTTTTAATTCTTTATTCTCTTCAATAGAAGTAATTGTGGGATCTCAACGTGATAAATCTTTTATCATCGCAGATACCGAAGGCAACATTCAGGTTAAGCACCTTACTAGCTCACGAACATTAGTAGAATTAAAGGGCATTCATCTTCCGATTCGGGATATCGTTTACTCTCCAAAATCAAACGGAACGCTCGTTCTATACAAAAACGGAACTCTCGAACATTTCAGTATTGAACCGGCTCATCCCGAAATTACTCTTCAAACAATTTTTGGCAAAGTATGGTACGAAGGATATAAAAAACCGGAATATGTTTGGCAGTCAACTGGAGGGACAGATGATTTTGAATCGAAGTATAGTTTAATTCCTCTTATCATCGGTACTTTTAAGGGGACATTTTATGCTTTAATTTTTGCAATACCAATTGCTCTGTTTAGTGCACTATATACATCTGTTTTCGCGCATCCCAAAATTAAAAGTATCGTAAAACCGGTTGTGGAAATAATGGCGGCGCTTCCAAGTGTAGTTATAGGCTTTCTTGCCGGTTTATGGCTCGCTCCTTTACTCGAAAGAATTTTACCGGGCGTTTTTCTGATGTTCTTTTTCGCTCCGATAATGATGATGCTTGGGATTTATATTTGGAATCAGATCCCGAAAGTAACCGGGAAAAAATTAAAAAACGGTTATGAAGTTTTAATGATTATCCCGCTTCTTATTCTTGGCGGACAGCTTGCGCTTTGGCTTGGTCCATCTTTTGAAAGCATTGCGTTAGGTGGAGATTACAGAGCCTGGCTGCTTAAAAATTTTAATCAATCTTACGATCAGAGAAATGCAATAGTAGTTGGTTTTGCAATGGGCTTTGCAGTTATACCGATTATTTTTACTATTTGTGAAGACGCTCTTTCAAGTGTTCCGCAGCATTTAACTTCCGGCTCGCTTGCCCTTGGCGCCACTAAATGGCAGACTGCAGCTCATGTCATTCTTCCCACGGCAAGTCCGGGAATTTTTTCAGCAATAATGATTGGTTTCGGAAGAGCAATTGGTGAAACTATGATAGTTCTAATGGCAACCGGTAATACACCAATTTTGGATTTTAGCCCCTTTAACGGATTTCGAACTTTATCTGCAAACACTGCTGTGGAAATTCCTGAAGCGCCGTATCAAGGAACACTTTATCGAGTCCTATTTCTTTCGGCTGCGGTATTGTTTATAATGACATTTATCGTAAACACTGCTGCCGAGATAGTTAGGCAGCGCTTACGCAAAAAGTATATGGATATTTAATACGACGATGAAGAATTTAATTAAAAAAGGAGAAATATTCATTTGGTTAACCGGGCTTGGTTTAGGTATTAGCCTGGTAATGATTTCCGGTTTGATGTTTTTAATTGTCAGTAACAGCACAGATTATTTTTATCCGGCAGAAGTTACAAAAGTTCAAAAAAAAGATAATACAATGCTGTTGGGTCAAATTTTTGATGAGCAGTTTGTGCCAGATGCGTCTCTACCCGATTCACTTAGCAGTACAGACGTTGAGAGATATCAGTTTAAAATTGGGAACAGAGATATTTATGGTTACGACTTTGTCTGGGCTGATGAAAGAGAAATCGCCTCAATGACTATTCCGGAAGAAGCTATTGTAATTGAGCGGACTGAGTACGGCAATTTTTACGGATTTATTACTGCAATCCAGATTTACGGAAAAAATAAATTTAATACGAAACAAGAAATTGATAAAATTTTTTTTCATATCTTGGATAAAATATCAGATGTTCGAAATCAACTTGATAAGTTGGAAAAAGGGAAGATTGGCGAAATAAATTATTACATAGAGCAGGCAAGATTGGAAATTGAGCAATTAACTTTTCACAATAAAAAGAATCTGAAAGTTGTCCAAACTAAAATTGACAAATTGCAGGATGAGATTGATAGTTACCAATTGGAGTATGAAGAAGTATTGTCCAAAACCGACTCTCTCCGAAGTTATGCGGCTAATTATAAATTAGTGGTTAATACAGTTGACGGCACTTCCGTAGAAATACCATTTCTCAATATCATAAGAAAATACAAACCAAACGGGATGAATCTCTTTTCTAAATCAGGTTTTATTATAAGTAAAATTTGGGAATTTGTTAGTTCCGATCCCCGGGAATCGAATACCGAAGGGGGAGTACTTCCGGCAATTTTCGGAACAATTATGCTTGTGGTTTTGATGAGTGTGGCAGTTGTTCCTTTTGGAGTAATTGCTGCGCTCTATCTTCGCGAGTACGCTAAGCAGGGAGTGATGGTTAGATTTGTTCGGATAGCAGTAAATAATCTTGCAGGCGTGCCGTCAATAGTATTTGGTGTATTTGGTTTGGGATTCTTCATCTACTTTGTTGGCGGGACAATTGATCAACTTTTTTACCCGGAAAAATTACCAACTCCTACTTATGGAACCGGAGGAATTCTTTGGGCATCTTTAACATTAGCCTTACTTACCCTGCCGGTTGTTATCGTAGCTACGGAAGAATCGCTGGCATCAATACCGAGAGGAATAAGAGAAGCATCAATAGCGCTTGGCGCAACCAAATGGCAGACAATTAGAAGAATTGTTCTTCCATCCGCTGCGCCAGGAATATTAACTGGAATTATTCTTTCAATGGCGCGAGCAGCCGGCGAAGTAGCTCCTTTGATGATAACAGGTGTTGTTAAACTTGCACCCAATTTACCCATCGACGGATATTTCCCGTTTTTTCATTTAGACAGAAAATTTATGCACCTGGGATTTCACATTTATGATGTAGGTTTCCAATCACCCAATGTTGAAGCTGCTCTGCCTATGGTTTATATGACAACATTACTATTGATTGTAATTGTTATTCTGCTAAACTTAACAGCAATGATAACGCGGGCAAGGTTAAGGAAAAAATATCAAACATCTACTTTTTAAGAGACAAAAAATATGATCAAACATTTATAAGAATATGAACGAATTACATAAAGAAAAAATTGAAGTTAACAACCTGAATTTTTACTACGGCGAAGTAAAAGCTTTGAAGGACATTAATTTTCATATTCATGGAAATAAAGTAACTGCTTTGATTGGACCGTCCGGCTGTGGCAAATCTACATTTTTAAGAATTCTAAACAGAATGAATGAACTAATTGAAGATGCAAGAGTTGAAGGAGAGGTTTTAATAAATGGACAAAACATTTATCGCTCTGATGTTGATGTTGTAGAACTTCGAAAAAAAGTTGGAATGATTTTTCAAAAATCAAATCCATTTCCAAAATCAATTTTTGAAAACGTTGCGTATGGTTTAAGAGTTGGCGGATTTTCCACAGATAAAAAATTCTTGGAAGAAAGAGTAGAAAGGAGTCTAAATCAAGCAGCTTTGTGGGATGAAGTGAAGGACAGATTGTATGAATCCGCATTTGGGTTATCTGGCGGACAGCAGCAGAGATTGTGCATCGCCCGTTCACTGGCAATTGAACCGGACATACTCCTTATGGATGAACCTGCTAGCGCACTTGATCCTATTTCAACAGCCAAAATTGAAGAACTAATAATAGAATTGAAAAAAAATTATACAATCGTTATTGTTACTCATAATTTGCAGCAAGCTTCAAGAATTAGCGATTACACCGCTTTCTTTTATCTTGGCGAGTTGATTGAGTATGCTAAAACAACTAAAATATTTACTAACCCGGGTAAAAAGCAAACCGAGGATTACGTAACAGGAAGATTCGGTTAACAGAGGTAAAAATGCAAAGACAATTTGATGAACAAATAAATAAACTTAAAAACAGATTACTTAAGATGAGCAGTCTGACCGAAGAACAGTTACAGTTAAGTTTTAAAGCCATAAAGGAAGAAAACTTAACTATTCCGGATATTGTTTTTGAAAATGAAATTAAACTAGACAAATACGATTTTAAAATCGAAAAAAGTTGTTTAAAACTTTTTGCATTAAACCAGCCTGTTGCTCTCGATCTTCGCTTAATAATGGCGGCAATGAATTTAAGCACCGACCTTGAACGCATTGGCGATCTTGCTGTTAATATCTGTCAAAACTTTTTAAAAGTTAAAAAGAAACCGGAGTTTTACGAAAAAACTAAATTTGAAGAAATGGCTAATATTGCTATCAGCATGCTGAATGACTCAATCGATTCTTTTATAGAAAATGATGTGGCTAAAGCTGAAAGTGTTATTAAGCGCGATCAGGAACTTGATGCTTTAAATAATGATAATGATGAAATCCTAATTAAAATCATGCAAGAAGATCCAAAATTTATTCAGGAGGCAGTTACATTTCTTGAAATCTGTCATCAAATAGAACGCTGCGGCGACCATGCTACCAATGTTGCTGAAGATGTCTACTTTATCTCCGAAGCTCAAATAGTTAAACATAACTACGAAAAATATATTTACAAAGAATATGACAAAGAAATTAACGAAAATGATGACGAAATTTAGTTGATCCTTGAAGCAAATTTGGATCAAGCCGAACTTAATATCTGCAGACAAACAAGAGCTGCAATGTCGGAGTTTTTACAAGTTTGCATATAAACTAAAAGCAAAGTGGATAACACATATCACTAATAAAATTAGTATTTTTATATCGGAGTTTGAAATAAAAAAACTCCTAAATGATTAATCAGTTTTTCCCCTTCATTTTTCAAAATTTTCTTGATCAAACCACTCCTATTTTTTGCATATTTCTAATTGCAAAAGATTATTTGCGGCGGTTTAAAATGTAACGCAACTGATTGGCACACCACGCTATTTTAAAAATTAATTTATAATGGAATAAATGATAAGTACGAGCAATATATCTTTAAGATTTGGTAAAAGAACTTTATTTGAAGAAGTAAATTTAAAATTTACACCGGGCAATTGTTACGGTATAATCGGAGCTAACGGTGCCGGCAAATCAACTTTTATTAAAATTCTTTCGGGCGAAATCGAACAAAGCTCGGGTGACGTTATTGTTACTCCGGGTGAGCGGCTGGCAACTTTAAAACAAAATCAATTTGAATATGATGAATACCCGGTTATTAAAACAGTAATGATGGGGCACAAAAAATTGTTTTCAATAATGGAAGAAAGAGATCTGCTTTATTCTAAATCAGACTTTAGCGATGAAGACGGCATAAGAGCTTCCGAGCTTGAAGGAGAGTTTGCCGAATTGTTTGGATGGGAAGCGGAATCAGAAGCTGCAGAACTGCTTAGCGGTTTAGGAATTAGCGATGAAAACCATTCATCGTTGATGAAAGATTTATCGGGAAACGAAAAAGTTAAAGTTCTTCTCGCTCAGGCGCTGTTCGGAAATCCAGATATTCTGCTTTTGGATGAGCCTACGAATCATCTTGATATAATTGCAATCGGATGGTTAGAAGAATTTCTTGAGAAGTTTAAAAATACCGTCATTGTTATTTCGCACGATAGACATTTTCTTAATCAAGTTTGCACGCACATTGCCGATGTTGATTTTGGGAAAATACAAATGTACACTGGCAACTATGATTTCTGGCTGGAAAGCAGTCAGCTTGCGGCAAAACAGGCAAAGGAATCCAATAAAAAAATAGAGGCAAAAAGAGCTGAACTTCAGGAGTTTATTTATCGTTTCAGCGCAAATGCATCTAAATCGAAACAAGCAACATCAAGAAAAAAGCAGCTTGAAAATCTTACACTTGAAGACATCAAACCTTCATCACGTAAATTGCCATACATTGTCTTTAAGCCCGATAGAGAAGCTGGCTCGAATTTACTCGAAGTGCTAAACATTACAAAATATTACGATGATGGAATTCTTTTGGATGATGTTACATTCAATGTTGAGAAAGGGGATAAGATTGCATTCGTGGGCCCGAATGATTTAATAAAAACTACATTATTTAATATTCTCGCAAGCAGTGAAAAAAACGATGAAGGCTCTTTCACTTGGGGCAGTACTACTAAGCTCGCTTATTTCCCAAAAGACAACTCTGATTTTTTTGACGCCGATATAAATCTTATTGACTGGCTTAGACGATATTCAAAAGAAAAAGAGGAAACATACATCCGCGGATTTCTCGGCAGGATGCTTTTTAGCGGCGAAGAAACTTTAAAGAAAGCAAGCGTCCTTTCCGGCGGAGAGCGTGTGCGGTGTCTGCTTGCAAAAATGATGTTAAGCGGCGCTAATGTTTTAATTTTAGACGGACCAACAAATCATCTCGACATGGAAGCAATTTCAGCTTTGAATAACAGTCTTATTAATTATCCGGGCACAATACTATTTAGCTCGCACGATCATCAGTTTATTCATACTATTGCAAACAGGATAATAGAAATTATTCCAACCGGAATTATTGATAAACGAATGACTTTTGATGAATACATAAAGGACGAAGCAATAAGAAAAATTCATATGGATGTATATCAGGCTGCCACAATAGATATTTAAATCTTTGTACTGATATTCTTATAGTTTGACGTGGTGAATTGGTAAAATAGCATTTATAAAAAATAACTGCATCAAAGAGCATTGATGAATGCTCACAAATTAATCATTCAATTCGTCAGCTAACAGACAATAACTGTGAGGTCGTACTTTTGAAGGACGAAGACACAACCTTTTTCGAGGACTCGCAATTACCAGAATGCCCTTCTTATTGTGAACTCATAAATTAATTTCTGTCTCTGTTCGACCAGGCTTTTCCGGAACTCCTTTTCCAGCGCTCTGACTTCGACTTTGTAGAAGCGTTATTACCATGAGTTTTGAATTTTCCATTGGATGACTTAGGCATCAATTGTTTGGATTTTTGAACTTCAAATCCGGTAAGCACAAAAGGGTGGTTTTCTACAACAGGTATTGGAACGGAAATCAGTTTATTTATATCCTTCAAAAATGCTTTTTCTTCTGTATCGCAAAGTGAAAGAGCTACACCTCCCAAACCTGCCCTGCCTGTCCGCCCGATTCTATGAATATAAGTTTCGGGAATATTTGGAATTTCAAAATTTATAACATGTGAAAGTTCATCAATATCAATTCCCCGGGCTGCTATATCAGTTGCAACTAAAACCCGTGTCCGCTTCGACTTAAAATTATTTAAAGCGCGCTGCCGTGCGTTTTGAGATTTATTACCATGAATTGCTTCTGAAAATACTTTCGCACTATTTAAAAACTTAACAACATTGTCGGCGCCGTGTTTCGTTCTTGTAAATACAAGCGCCGAAGCGATTGCCGTGTCTTTTAACAAATGAATAAGAAGGGCTTTCTTGTCCGATTTTGCTACGTAATAGAGGCTCTGCTTAATCGCTTCAACAGTTGGCGATTCCGGAGTTACTTCTATTTTAACAGGGTTTACTAATATAGTTTTAGCAAGTTTTACAATTTCTGCCGGCATGGTTGCAGAGAAGAATAACGATTGTCGTTTAGTTGGTAATTTCGAAATAATTTTTTTTACATCATTTATAAATCCCATATCAAGCATTCGGTCTGCTTCATCAAGTACAAATAATTTTATGTGCTGAAGATTAATGTAATTTTGGCTCATAAGGTCAAGCAATCTTCCCGGAGTTGCGATTAATATATCTACGCCAGCTCTCAATTTATCCGTCTGCGCTCTCTGCGGAACACCGCCAAACACAACTAAGTTTTTAAGACCGGTATGTCTGCCATAAGCCGAAAAACTATCACCGATTTGAATTGCAAGTTCCCTTGTTGGCGTAATAATTAATGAACGAATAATTCGTCTCTTATCGCCGTCATTTTTTTCGTTAAAAAGAATTTGCAGAATCGGAACAGCAAATGCTGCCGTTTTGCCGGTGCCGGTTTGGGCGCATCCGAGCAGGTCTTTCTTTTCAAATATAATCGGAATTGCCTGTTTCTGAATAGGAGTGGGAATAGTATAACCTTCTTCGGTTAAAGCTTTTTTAATGGGATTAATAAGATTGATATTTTCGAATGACATTAATTCGTTTTTCCTTTTAAGTCGTTTTGTTAAAATTTTATTCTGTTCTGTATCAGCGGGTAGATGATTGAATCTCTTCTTGAAGAATTGCAAACAGGTATGTTACTTTAGCAGTACAAATAATCACGGTGCAAAATTAACCTATTTATCTATCACATCAAAAGGGCGAAGCGGTAATTATTTTACATAACTCAATTTAATCGCTTTAAACAATGAATGTAGAAACCATTCACTATTGAGTTAATTTAGTCCTCACATTTTGAAGGTCTCAGTTATACTTCCTGCTTTTAATTCGGTGGAAAAAAAACACTCTTTAAAAAGTTGAAAAGGTTAAAAGACAAAGAGATGAAAAAGTTTAGGTTGAGGGGAGAGCACTATTTCTTCGGCGAAGTAGTCATTATTTAATCGTACGATCATTAAATCTTCCGGAATATAGATCGCAATATTTTATTCATTCATACCTTTTAGAAGGATTATCAAGGGAGGTAATAAAAAAGTAACGCTAACGAATATTTTTGCATAGTTACTCCACAGCACATTATTTTACAAATGCGCTGTGGTTTAACGTTTTAAACATTTAGCAGTAACGATGAGATCTTAAAATTATTTTACAAGATTCATTTTCTTGGTTTGAGCAAATTTGCCTGCTTTCATTTTTGCAAAGTATATTCCGCTTGATACCCGGTTTCCATGATTATCTCTGCCATCCCACACTACTTCATAACTACCTTGCTGGTAGAGGTCATAATCTACAAGGCTTTTAATTAAGTTCCCTTGTATACCATAAATTTCTAACCGCACCTTTTCAGTTTGTGGTATTGAAAACCGTATTGTTGTTGAAGGATTGAAAGGGTTTGGATAATTTTGGCTAAGCTTAAAAGCGGAAGCCGTAGCGCCGATAGTTTCAACTGCCTGCGGATTATGCGGATCGCCGTGACAAGGAGTGCAATCCATTTTAGTCATAACATTATTAAAAACTGCACTGCCGTGGCAGCTTAAGCAAGCTGTTACCGATGCAGGATCTACATAAGTAGATGTAAAGGTACCTGCAAAGAATGCATTCAGTATTTCAACGGTTTTAGCTGCAACATCGCCTGTTACTCTTGCACATCTTTCTTTTCTTTCAACATCGCTCACTTTTTTGTTAGCTGTTAAACACCATTCGGTTACAGAAGCATGGCATAGCGGACTTCCGGAAACATTTTGCGGTAAATCTTGATCAAAATTATGAACTAAATATTGTCCGTTGATTGCAACTTGATTTGCCTGTGTTGTTGGCAATTCAGCTTGTTCATACCATCCCCATAGTTCGTTAATGAGTGGACCGGATTGTGCTTTTGTAGTTACAAGACTAATCAGAGCGGCGGCGCCATTTAAGCAGCCGCATAAAACGCCCCATGCATTTCCGCCGCCCCTTCCGTAAAGCATTACTTCCATTGGCAAATTCGTCCATGGATCGCCAATAGCAGTTGCCAAAGCTGATATAATGCCTCCAAAAGTACCTGAGCTACAATCTTTATCGTTCCAGTAAAAATTATGCGCTTGAATTCTAACAGCCTCAGCATCAAGCGAAGTATAGGGCCAGGGCCAGGGGGTTAATTTTGTTTTAGCCTGAGTATTTGCGGTTGTAACAAGGCTTGAAAGCCCGGCTACAGCTGTTATTCCGACAGCAGCTCTACCGGTTTTCATCAAAAAGTCTTTTCGCGTAACGTTCTTTTTCATTTTAGCTCCATTTTGTTTGTTTGTAATATGTTTTTTTGAATTGTTATTTTTAGAATTTTATAGACTTCATTTAACAATTGTTTATTTGAGTTTTGCTTTATAGCCATTTTAAAATATTTTATTGAGTTTTTATAATTACAGTACAGATGAAGAATTCCCAATGCGGTCAATGTTTCATGCCTATTTGAATAAGTTATTTCACCGGTTTCTATTTTTGTTATTAAATCATTGCATGGGCAATCTTCGTCTTTACTATTGCTGTTTAGAATTGTGTTAATATCTTTTTTAATGAGGAGGAATAGTAGCTCTAAGGCTTTATCTAATTTATTGGTTTGTGTGTAACAAATAATTAATTTTTTTAAAATGTTAAAATCGCCGAATTGATTTTTAGATAGATTTTCGTATGTACTTTCTGCAAGTACAAAATTCCTTAATTGAAAGTAATGGTTGCCTAACATTTCGCTCATCATTAAATATTGTAATCAATTATTTTGCCAAAAAAATCCTTCGGTTTTTGATAAAATTAAAATATAAATTGCAACAAACTGTTGCACTGTTCTGAACTTGAATTGAAAGTAGATTAAATATCAATCAAATATTCAAAAGCAACAATTAGCTGCAATTGCAACATGTGCAACTGAAACGGAGTTAAGCCAATTGTAGATTGACGGAAGAATGAGTTTTAAAAAAAAATTCTTTTAGATTATAGATACGTTTTGTAATAATAAAAAGCGCCATCCAGGATTTCGTTCTAAGAAATTTACAGGACAGCGCTTATGCAATTAACTAACTACTCTTGAGTTAATTATGGACAAAGATATTACTTGAGGAAAACCATTTTTTGTACTTGATTAAATTTACCAGCACTCATTCTCGTAAAATAAATTCCACTTGGAACGACTTTCCCTGAATCATCTTTACCATCCCACTTCAGTTCAAATGTGCCTGAAGATTGATCTGAATTCTTTAAAAGTGATTTAACCAATTCTCCCTGCACATCATAGATTTCAATTGAAACAATTTCCGATTGTGGAATCGAGAATCTTATGGTTGTGTTTGGGTTAAACGGATTTGGATAGTTCTGTTCAAGCACAAATTTATCAGGTACATTATTGTCAATTTTTTCAATAGAAGTTGGAAATCTTGTAAAGCCAAGTTTTGCTAAAGTAGATGAATCCAATGGTTCGCAATAGAAAAGATGCGAATTATCTACCTCAGATTTTAGATAAACCCAGGCATTAGGATCTGAGGGAAAAACTGTTGGATCACCAGTATATGTTACAAAATCTAATTTAAGTGATGTTTTCCAATCTGCAGGAATAGGAACAACACCAGAAGGTCCGATAATTTTTTTACTTGTCGAATTCCAAGTTGTCATCGTAATAAATCCGGTGTTATTGTATTCAGTTATTGCAGGATTTGTTCCTCCCATATTCTGATGACAATCGGTGCATGTTGTTGCATTTTTCGTTATAACATGAGAATGATATGATGAAATAATATAATTAGTTTTATTATTAAAACTATGGCTCATAAAGCCACCAAGACGAACCATATTATTTTTCTTAACAAGTAGTCTATAATTCTTAATTTGATTTATAGCTCTATTTTTACCAGTAGCGACAACACTTTCAAAATGGCAACCAGCGCAAGTTAAGACCGAGACAGCGTGACAAGCTGCGCAATCAACTTTTGTACTATGTAAGGTATGCGAAGTATTTACCGGCATATTTGCATGGCAATTAATACACTTTGTTTGGATCGCACCATCTTCTTTCAATGAGGCATAAGCTACTCCATCATCACCATGGACTTCTGCCTTTGTATGGCAGGATAAACAGGCCATCCCTGCTTTTCTATGAACATCGCCATTTGTTAATGAATCCGGATATGCTGCTATTTCGTAAACCTGTCTGTTGTGACAACCTTTACAAGTTTGTTCAGCAACAGTAGATCCTGCTGCAAAATTATGGCAATCGTTACAACTTGGTTGATATGTGTTTGGATCAATTGGATCCCCATTAGGGTATGTTTCAGTAGTTGAATGGCACTTACCGCAGGCTAAATCAGCCATAGGAATGCCGGTTATAATTTCCATACCGCCATTCTCAATTCTGTAAGCAGTGTTTTTTCCTTCACGTGTTTTGTGCAAACTGGTGTTAAAGAATGCTTGCCCAAACATTGAAGTATTGATTGCTAAAATGAATAGGATAGTGACAAATTTTTTCATGATGAAGCCTTTTTTTTTGAATTGATTCGGTTAATAATTTTAATTGAATTTTGAATAAAACTGCTGCCCGGTTCTTCTGCGATTGCTTTTTTAAAATACTCAAGAGATTTTTCTACATTACAATAAAGCCATAGG
Source organism: Ignavibacteria bacterium CG2_30_36_16 (assembly GCA_001873185.1). Classification (GTDB taxonomy): domain Bacteria; phylum Bacteroidota; class Ignavibacteria; order Ignavibacteriales; family Ignavibacteriaceae; genus CG2-30-36-16. Next base: position 25,005 of record MNYQ01000057.1, read on the forward strand.
ATACCTAAACTTATTAAATCATCTAAATTAGATGCTGGGTAAAACTTGCTTTCGATTTGATTTATTAAATCCGGACAGGGACAATCCTCATCAACTATATCAGTATCAATAATTATGTAAGGATCTTCATTCAGAATATTCAGAAAGTATTCTTTAGCAATCGAAACATTACCCTGAGTAATATGACAAATAATTAATCTTTTAGAATATTATTTGGATAAGTTGAACGAAAAGTTTTTGAAAATGCATCAATTGCTAATGCAAAATCCCGAGATAAAAAATAATGATTACCTAACATTTCACTCATAATGCAATAATTTATGCAAATGGCTTGCCAAAGAAATATTGAATTCTTGTGGAGGAATTGAGGGTTGATGTTGCACAGTTATTGCAACATTATGTGCTATTGTCTTATAAGTTATTCAATGCTATTAAGTTAGAATCTTTGCAACTATTCGTTGAGAGTAACGATTTAGACTTCTGAATTCTATTTTATTCCCATAGCTTTTAACTTACGCCAGAGTGTTGTTCTATCAACACCTAAAATTTGGGCGACCTTTGTTTTATTCCATTTATGCTGATTAAGTAATTGAATGAGAGAGGTATTCTCGAAAGGGGTTTTAGTGTCGGTGATAACATTATTTTTCTGGCTGCAAACAATATCTTCTCTAATCTTAGCAGGGAATGCACAAATACATAAACCCTTATCTGGCTTATTCCTAATTACAGCATATTCAATTGCATTTTCAAGTTCACGAATGTTACCATGCCAATAGCTTCTTGTTAAATGTTCTAAACATTCATTCTCTATAAATGGGATATTTTTTTTATAAATAATCGTAAACTTTTTTAAGAAATGGTTTGCAAGAAGGGGAATATCATCCGTGCGTTTTCTTAAAGGGGGCAGGTTGATGTGAATTACGTTTAGGCGATAAAATAAATCCTCTCTGAACTTACCATCAGCAATCGCTTTTTCCAAATCAGTATTTGTTGCAGTAATGATTCTAACATCAACGTATTTTGTAATTGATTCGCCAAGTCTTTCAAATGTTCCATCTTGTACTACTCTTAAAATTTGCGGCTGCATTTGAAGAGGCATTTCTCCTATCTCATCTAAAAATATTGTTCCTCCATCGGCAAGTTCAAAACGTCCAACTCTTTCCTTGTGTGCATCGGTGAATGCTCCTTTAGCATGTCCAAATAACTCGCTTGCTAATAAATTATCTGGTATAACCGAGCAGTTTACCTTTACATATTTCTTGTTTTTTCTTCTACTCAAATTTTGGATAGCATTGGCAATAAGTTCCTTTCCGGTTCCTGTTTCGCCAGTAATCAGAACCGGAGCATCGGAATCTGAGATTTGCTCAATTAGTGTAAAGATCTCCTTCATACTTTTAGAATTAGATATTATCCCCTGAAAGTTAGATCCCTGCTTAAGCATACTTTCAATTTCTTTTAGAACAGATAAATCCCTGAAAGTGATTACACCGCCTGCCGGATTATCCGATTCATCTTTTAATAGCGCAGCGTTTAATCTAATTGGAATTGGACTTGCATCTTTACATTCAATTTTACTATCGAAATCAAAAATACTTCTTCCAAATTTTAATATTCGTGCAATCGGACAATTCTCAGCACAGTAGTCCGAATTAAAAACATTTTTACAAATCTTTCCAATTACTTCATCCTTTTGAAAACCCGTCATAAAGGACGCAGCCTGATTTATAAATGTAATCTTAAATTCCCTATCAACAGTAATTACTCCTTCAGCCAGTGAATTCAAGATAGTATCTGTCTTTTGCTCTTCCATTTTTTATGCTACCGTTAAGATTAAATAAACTCCGCCCAAAATTACTAAAACACCGCAAGTTCTTTTTATCCATAAAATAGTTTTTGATTCTTCAGACCAATTTAGGTATTGCTGAACTTTTTTTGTTAACGTTCCTGCTCCAACAATTACTGAACAATGTCCGAGCCCGAACGCTAGAAGAAATACAACCGCAAGCAAATAATTAGTTTGTGCAGTTTGAAACACAATACCAATCACCGGAGCCATATATGCGAACGTGCAGGGTCCTAAAGCAATTCCGAAAAGTAAACCCAGGATTAGCGCTGCCAACAGTCCTTTTACTTTTGTTTGCTTTAAGCCAATATTATTCCAATCCAATTTAATTATATCAAGCAAATACAAGCCGACTAAAAAGAAAATTCCGGCGACTAAATAATTCCCAATATTTCCCACATCTCCCATTAACCTACCAAGAGATGCGGTAATAATTCCAATTGCAGCAATTGTAATTAAAATACCGACAGCAAAAACAAGTGAGATATAAAACGTTCTTAAAATTGATATTTTCCCTTGTGAACTTATGAATCCCACAACAAGCGGAATGCTGGATAAATGGCAAGGGGAGAGGAGAATAGACAAAATTCCCCATCCGAAAGATGCAAGAATTGCAATCCAAAAGTTATCGTAAAGCGCTGTGCTTAATACTGTGAAAATTTCTTCGATCATTTTTTAGCCTTCCTCTGTGACACTCTGTATTTTCTCAGTGGCTCTCTGAGTAATTTTCTTTTTGTTACACGGAGAAGTACTGAGAATCCACAGAGAACCACAGTGTTTATTCCTTTGGTTTAGAACCTTTGCTTTGTAAAATTTTATCAATGTCTGCTTCGGGATAAAATCCTTCATGGCGATGAAATTCTTTTCCGTTTGCATCGAGAAAGACCTGAGTTGGAATAAGTTTTATTTTGTACTGCTCGGCAAACTTTCTTTGCTCATTAGTCCAAACATCATAAAAAACTACTTTAACTTGATCGCCGTATCTCTTCTCAATGCTTTTCATAATTGGTTGCATTGCTTTGCACGGAATACAATTAACGGAACCGAGTTCAATAAACGTCACTTTGTGTTTTGAAGTATTTGCTATTTCTATTTTATTATCCTTCGATTGCGCATCGCATCCTTGAACAAATACCAAAGTAACCAGCATTAAAATTAAATGTATTAACTTCATATTATTCTCCTTTTAACCATTTTAAAATTTGATCATCTTTAGGAATGATGCCGTAACTTTTAACTTTTTCGTTTACTACCAGAGCCGGTGTCATCATTATTCCATAGCTCATCATATCGTTAATATCTTCAATTTTAGTAACATCGGCTTCAATATTATTTTTAATTACTACATCTCTCACTTTTGCTTCAAGTGTTTTGCATTTTGAACAGCCAGGCCCAAGTATTTTTACTGATAACATTTATTATTCTCCTTTTAATATTCTTAATGAATTTGCAATTGTATCATTAACAGTCGCCTGCTTCATATAACGGGCAACTTGCATTGCCTCAACAATTTCTTCGTTTGTAATATTATTTTGCTTTGCCATATTAGTCCACATCTGAGTACAAGTATCACTGCCTAAAGCTGCTGCAACTCCTATTCCAATAAGCATTTTATACTTATTTGGCACTTTTTGATATGTACTATTCTCGAAGATGAGAGATTTTTCTTCCATTTGGCTTTGTGCAAACTCTGGTGCAAAATGTTTTAATAGTTCCATTGGTGTTTTGTTCATTTTATACTCCAAATTATATTATTGTTTTTGGATCACACTTATCACATTCGAATTGCAAAGTAGTATGATTGATTTCATATTTATCATGCAAGCTTTGTTCAATTTTTCTTTGAATCTCTGAAGTCTCACTTACTGCCATATCTTCTACTTCGATGTGTGCTTCAAAGTGAGTGTCATTATCATTCATTTTCCATAAATGAACGTGATGTATGTTTTTTACTCCGGGAATTAGTTCCACTATATTTTTTATTGCATCCAAATCAATTCCTTCCGGAGAGGACATCATAACGATATCAAGAGATTCTTTTACTATCTCATAAGTTTCTTTTAAGATGTAAAGAGAAATAAGAATTGTTAATACCGGATCAATCCAGTAAATTTTATAAAAAATTATGAACACTGCTCCAATTATCACTGCAAGTGAAGAAACAGCATCGCTCAATAAATGAAAATATGCTGCGCGAATGTTGAGATTACCTTCAGATCCTTTTTTTAGAAGCAGAGTTCCTACCACATTTGCGATCAATCCTAGCGCAGCTACAATCAACATCAAACTACCGGTAATTGGCGAAGGGTTATAGAATCTTTCAACTGCTTCTTTAATTAAAAAGAAACTTATTATAATTAGTGTACTTGCATTTATTATAGCCGCAATAATCTCTGCGCGTTTTAATCCAAATGTATATTTGAGTGTTTTTGGTTTTTTACTTAAACGCATTGCAATGTATGTGATGATAATTGCAAAGCCATCACTAAAGTTATGCAGCGCATCAGAAATCAATGACAAGCTTCCGGAAATAATTCCACCGATGACTTCTGCAACTGTTATGAAAAAATTCAGAGCCATTGTAATGAACAGATTTTTTTCTGAAGTTTCATTACTGCTATTGTGTGAATGATTATGTGACATAAATTTTTCTTTTGTTTAATTCTTAATATCCAATAATACAATTAAAGATATTTTATAATCTAAATAGATTAAGCATCCCCTTTTAGTTTTTTGATGTAATGCTCAATCTCCAAAAGATAAGAGTTACGATGAATAAGTTTTTTTATTTCATTAATATTCTCTTTGGAAGCTTGTTCTCCTGCGGCAATAATTTCGTCAGTCTTATCAAAATCAGCCCAGGTTAAATGTCTTACTTGCGGACGAATAACTAAGTCAGCTTCTCGTAATCTTGATACTGAAAGATTAAATGAGGTTATATCTTCGGCGCGATAAAGTATTTCAAAAACATTTTGCGGCTGAACAATTGCTTTTATACAGTGTGTTACATCTACTCCCAAAACTCTATCGGCACCAATTTCACGCACTCTGCCAGCAGGTACACTTTCCGATGCACTTCCATCAATTAAAAAATAATCATCCAATCTTACGGGAGGGAAAATTCCCGGAATAGCCGAACTTGCTTTTATCACCTTTCTTAAACTTCCT
>MNYQ01000090.1 GCA_001873185.1 Ignavibacteria bacterium CG2_30_36_16
CTTCGCACGTTTCTGCCATTGAATCGCATCTACTTAATATTCCAAAGAGCAGAGTAACTAATTGCTCCCAACTTCCGAACGCTTTGTAATAATAATCGCTTTTCTTTTCTCTTACTAACTCTGCAAATGTTCCTTTATCTATCAGCTTTAATAACTGTCCATAAATCGGCTGACCGACAAATTTTATTTCCGTATCTTTGCGCATGTCGTTCCTTTGAGTTGTTGTTAATCCAAATTTACGACTTTGGGGGCTGTTTCTTTGCAGCTCCCTTTATTTTATTTTTTGTCGGTTAGTAGTGATAAACTATATCAGAACTATCCAAATCCATTCAACCCTGTAACAAATATTGTTTACCAAATACCGAGAACTGGATTTGTGCAAATTAGGGTATTTGATTTACTTGGTAGTGAAGTTGCGATACTTGTGAATGAATTTAAAACAGAAGGTTCTTATTCTATAAACTTTGATGCAAGTAACCTTCCAAGTGGAGTTTATATCTACTCATTAAGAGTAAACGACTTTGTCAAAAATAGTAAGATGACTTTATTGAAGTAAATAGTTTTGAAAACAAGGGCAAGTTGAAAAAAGCTTGCCCTTAAATATTGGTCGTAAGCATAACCCGCTGCTCAACACCTACCGCCATTTAAAAGTGGCAGTTTACTAATTATTGGCAGTGTTGCAGTATGCAAGTTTGTTGTTCGGTATTGTTTCAGTTAAATAGGTTTCAAATAATTATTGGTATTGTGCTTTTAACATAGCCGTCTGTTCTGGGCGGCAGGTTATCGGCAACATCGTTAGCGCTCATTCCCATTTAGATAGAGCAGCTACTTCAGTTGCGCTAAACATTTCCAAGGGAAACGGAAAATACACCAATAAAGATAACTGCCGCTACTTCGACATCGCCCGTGGATATGCGCCTGAATGTGCTTCTTGTTTGGAATACTTTTCATAAAAATAAAATTAGTGAAGAGGACTTGAATATTGGCAAAAAATGCTAAAAGAGATTATTGCAATGTTGATTGGGTTAATAAAGAGTAAATCGGATAGAGTAAATGAGGCGACGATTGGGTATTTTATTGAGAAAAAGACAGAGGAAGAGTGAGAGAAAGAGTAAGAGGAAGAGTGAGAGTAAGAGTGAAAATACGATATAATTTTATTTTAGGAGTTCTTCAATAATGTCAACAAAACTTACTATCATCGGTGCCGGTCCCGGAGGTTATGCTGCAGCGTTTCTTGCATCTGATCTTGGAATGGAAGTAACATTAATAGATAAAGAAAAAAATCCCGGTGGAGTTTGTCTTTACCGCGGATGCATCCCTTCAAAAGCTCTGCTGCATGTTGCAAAACTTTTGAACGAAACGGAAGAAGCAAAAAATTTGGGAATTGAATTTCAGAAACCGAAGATTGATCTCGCTAAACTTCGCGAGTGGAAGAGCAGTGTTGTAAATAAATTAACAGGCGGACTCGGTGTTCTTTCCAAACAACGGAAGATAAATTATATACAGGGCACGGCAAGTTTTATAAATTCCTCAACTTTGCAGATACGAAAAGCTGATGGTTCAACACTCGATCATAAAATTGAAAAAGCCATTATCGCTACAGGCTCGCGCATTGCAACAATTCCATCGCTTCAAATAGACAGCAAGCGGCGGCTTAATTCTACAACTGCATTGGACTTGCCAGAAATTCCTAAGTCCTTACTTGTTATTGGCGGCGGATATATTGGCTTGGAGTTAGCTTCGGTTTACAGCGCACTCGGCACAAAAGTATCAGTCGTTGAAATGCTTTCGGGCTTGCTGCCGGGCGCCGATAGAGACCTCGTTTTGCACCTTCAAAAAAGAGTTGAAAAAAAATATGATAAAATAATGCTCAACTCTAAAGTGGTTGAAATGAAAGATACAGGCAAAGCTGTTCATGTTAAAATTGAAAACAAAGACGGCAGCCTAACCGAACATAATTTCGATTACGTTTTAATGTCGATTGGCAGAAAACCCGTTACGGATGGACTTGGTCTTGAATTTACTCGAGTGAAAGTGAACGAACGCGGCTGGATAAAAGTTAATGAACAGATGCAGACAGATGATCCGGATATTTATGCAATAGGCGATATTGTCGGCGAACCAATGCTTGCGCACAAAGCATCTCACGAAGGGCGCGTTGCTGTTGAAGTGATTGCCGGACACAAATCCGCATTCGAACCAAAAGCAATACCTGCTGTTGTGTTTACAGATCCCGAAATTGCATGGGCGGGATTAACCGAAACTCAGGCAAAAGAAAAAGGGATAAAATATGAAGCGGCTAAATTTCCGTGGGCAGCATCGGGGCGCGCCACAACACTTGATAGATTTGACGGCGTAACAAAATTAATTATAGATCCGGATGATGAAAGAATTTTAGGTGTGGGTATTTGCGGCGCCGGCGCCGGCGAACTTATTGCAGAAGGCGCGCTTGCAATTGAGATGGGCGCAAATGTTAGAGATTTAGCTTTGACAATTCATCCGCATCCCACATTAAGCGAAACAATGATGGAAGCTGCCGAAGTTTTTTTCGGGCAAAGCACACACATGTATAAGCCGAAGAGGAAATAATTAAAAAGGAAAAATTATCTGTGAGCTTAGTATAAAATTTCCTATTAAGTAATTTCACTCGCCTTCGTTAGTTGATTCGTAATGAAAACCAAATTACAGTCATTACAAACGAGGCTCGAGTGAATCAATATTTCAATTTGGAGAGAGCACAAAAGAATTACTACCTGCCTCATACATAAAGGAGTCGAATTCGACCCCTTTGAAATTCGGATTATTGATTTTTTCCCAAAGTCCTAAAAATTCAACAGTAGTACGGCTACGCATTCAGTTATTGATAATAGCAAAAGTTCTACTAATCTCTCATCCCGCCGGGATGAAGAATCATAAATCCCGTTAGGGATTTGATATTGGTAGAATACTATCAAAACAACAACAACAGAGTCCCGTTAGGGACGCAATATTATTCCGGTTCTCGTAAAATATATCGTTCATCATATTCAACGTTATAAGCTTTTAGAAACGATTTATATTCTTCAACAAATGTATGTTTCTTATGATGTTCTTCCTGGGTTTTTATATAATTGATCACCCTATCCAAATGTGAATGGCTATACGAAAACGCACCGTATCCTTCCTGCCATTTAAATTTAGTACGGGTAAGTTTTTTGTCATTAATCCATTTTGATGAACCACCTTTAATATCTTGAAGCAGATCGGCTAAAGCTTGATGCGGTCTGTAACCAATCAGGATATGGAAATGATTTGGCACACCATTTATTATCATTAATTTGTGTTTTTGAGTTTGGATGATCCCGGTGATGTATTTATATAATTCATCTTTCCAACTATTGTCAATCATTGCCGTTCGATATTGTACGGCAAATATTAATTGTATATGTATTTGTGTATAGGTGTTGCCCATGATATCTAATAATATTTCATGCCTACGGCATTCTGTTCTCGTTTTTTATTCATTTTCTACCAATCTCTCATCCCTCTGGGATGAAGAATTATAAATCTCGTGAGGACTTATATATTCTTTCGTTTTTAATGTTACAGAATTCAGTAACATTAAAATCAGGATTGTTGAGTTGCATTCGTGTATCATGCCCACGACATTCTGTTTTCTTTTTTATTTCGTTTCTACCAATCTCTCAGCCTTCCGGATGAAGAATTAAATCTCAAAAATAAATATTAAGTTTTCGCTTAAATATCATCGTACAAAAATTGGATTTACTCGCTTTACGTATGCATGCATTAGCGAGGTGTTACAATATTTTTCCCGCATACCCATGAAAATTCTATATTTAATATTCTTCAATTATAACTTTAGTTCAAAATAAAATAGTTTTATTAAAAACAATTTAACATAATTATACGATAAAGCGGAAATAAGATTATAATATTTTAGAGACCAGACGGGTCTGGCTGTAAGGAGTAGCACAAAATAAAAGAAGGTAGATTGTGACGAAAAGTAAGAAGCGTGATGTTAACTCAGTGAGCTTAGCTTCATTCACTAACGCATGTGTGCAGAGTATATTATTTACACAAAAGTATTCACACCCGTTCCGAACTTTATAAACTTTACAACTTTATAAACCCCCCACCTTTCTCTGTCACTTTTCCGCAAATCCCATTACTAATAATTCGATCATCATTTTAACCGAATTATTTTTTACTACAATTAACCTTAGGAAAAATTTTATGCGGCAGGCTTTTTTATTCTTTATTTGTGTGCTTTTATTTGTTCCGGAAGTTACGGCATTACCACGGTTTGCATTGCGGGGCGGATCTTCTCAATGTATTGACTGCCACGTTAATCCCACCGGCGGCGCGATGCGAAACCGCGGAGGCTGGTCGTTTGGAAAAACTGTTTTGCCAATGTATCCTACTGACAGAGAATTTAAAATGAGTAACTCAATCGGCGAGAATATTCAGTTCGGGCTTGATTTTAGGGGACAATATCTCGGTGTGTTCACAGACTCAACGGCAAAAACGGATTTTCAAAAAATGACAGGATCAATTTATACGAATGTAGATTTCGCAGAAAACATAAGTGCATTTGCCCGGTATGATTTTATTTGGGGAATATGGGAAGCTTATGCCATCGCTCGAATTCTCCCAAACGGCGGATATTTGAAAGGCGGCACATTTCAGCCTAACTATGGAATACGATTAGATGACCACACTGCCTACACACGCGGCGGAGATTTGGGAGTTCTTTTTTCAACAGGGCAGCGGCAGGGTTTAATATATGAGCCGCGTTATGTTGAAACCGGAATTGAAGCAGGCGCATATATTTCAGACTTTGCTCTGCTCACGGCAAGTGTCGGAAATCCGCGTTCACAGCAGTTTGTAACAGAGCCTACATACACAGTCAATCTTCAAATTACGAGGTCGATTGGTGAAAACTTTAGTTTTATGTTTGGAAGTTCGGCAGCAATATTTCGTATGCAGCGGTTGAATGCTAATTTTCAACAAGAGTTCCCGCAGGTAAAAATGTATGGGGGATATGCCGGCTTTAGTATTGGCGAATTTGTTTTGCTTGGCGAATATGATATTTCGCAGGACTACTTAAAAAAAGATTCATCCGCTTCGGCGATGATGATTGAAGCGTCATATAAAATTGTTGATGGATTGGAAGCTGTAGTTCGTTACGATAGATTTGACAGAAATACAAAAGTTGAAAAAGATGAACTGCAAAGATTTGTAATCGGTTTTGAGTTCGTCCCGTATAGCTTTGTTGAAGTACGTCCGCAGTTTCGCATTCAGTTGGAAGAGCCGGCTGTTCAGAATAATTCATTTGTAGTGCAGTTTCATTTATACTATTAACTCACCTTACTCAAATTGGTTGCTGCCGGATGAAGTGATCTCAATTTTTAATTAAAAACAAAAGATTGCTTCACTCGAAGACTCGTTCGCAATGACATAAGAGAAAAGTCATTGCGAGGGCAGCAGCACGAAGCAATCTCAACAAATGCATCAGATTGATTTCCCGCATGCGGGATTAGCTAACGGACAATTACTTTTTCAACTTTTGGGACAGTTCCAACAAAATTTGAATCCGTTAGCTAACGGATCATTTTGCGTAAGGTGAGTTATTAATTTTTTAATGCCGGAATTCTATATTTAAAACATTTTAATGGGAGAAATTCGATAGAACTAAATCAGCGAATTATATAGTTCAATAATTTTGTCAGTAAGATTTTTGATGTCGAAATGTTCAATTGCTCTTTTGCGCGCCGCCCGCCCAAAGCGGCTTCGCTTTTCCGAAGAATTAATAAGCATTTCAATTTTATTTTTTAAATCTAAACCGTCTCTCGTTTTAAACAAGTATGATGTTTCATTATCAACGGCAATATCAAGCACTCCTTCGGAGTTGGAACAGACTGATGGAAGCCCGATAGACATTGCTTCGGCGAGGGCTATTCCGAAAGCTTCTGCATGAGACGGGAAAACAAAAACATCCATCGCCGACAAAACATCCGAAGTGTCGCTGCGGAATCCTGTAAAAATTAAATTGTGAAGGTTATAATCCCTCGCAAGTTTTTTTATACTTTCGGCGTAAGCATCTTCAGCCCGGCTTGCTTCGCCAACTATCAAGTACTTTAAATGATCGTCCGTTTTATTTAGCTCTTTGGCGGCATATAAAAATTCTTCGTGTCCCTTGCCCGGACTAAACCGCGCAAGCATTCCAACTACAATCTCATCATCCAAAAAATTAAATTCTTTTCTTACGTGCATCCGATTTGTTTCTGAAAAATTAAATTTTTCTACATCTATACCATTGTGCACAAGTATAATCTTGTTTTCGGTAACGGGAACTGTTGCCATCAAATTATCTTTGATTGCTCTGCTAATGGCAATTACTTTCGTAATCCGGCTGTAAATTATTTTATGCAGAAAATCTTTTTTAACAATACCGGAACCCATCTGCTTTGTTAGTATTAGAGGAATACTACTTTTAATAAGATTGAGCGCCGGTACGAAAATCCATAAATCTTTTGATGCCTGTGTGTGTATCAAATCATAATTTTCTCTTCTGATAAGCGCGGCTGTTTTTAATATGCTGATTGGATGAAAATATCCGGCTGCTTTGATTGGGCGTATCATAATTCCGAGATGATTAGCTTCTATGTGAATGCGGCTTTCTGCAAGACACAATAAATCCACATGAATACCATGCTTTAAAAGCTGCTTAACTGCGGTGAGTGTGAACATTTCCATACCGCCCCAACTTTTAGATAAACATGAATAAAGTATCTTCATTGCTAATAAATTTTCTTAAGCTTTGCATTTGTGAAATAATGAAGAAGTATCTCATCAAAATTATAACCCTGCGAAGCCATTACCGCAGCGCCAATCTGGCAAAGCCCTACGCCGTGACCCCATCCAGCGCCTTTAATTGTAAACTTCTGCGGAATACCATCTATCAAATTTTCTTTTTCCACAATAAAAGCGGAACTGTAAAGATGACTTGGTGAAAGAGTGCGGCGAATCTCAAGCTCTTTACCAATAGTTAATGTTTTTTTAGTTCCTACAATTTTTAGCTTTGTCAGTCTCGCCGAGGCACCTCTTTCAATAGGAATCAAATCGACGATTTGCCCGAAATCAATTTCGCTTTTATTTGAGATTAATTTGCTTAGCTCCTCTTGCGAATAAGTAACTGTCCACCGGTAAAAGTCGGTTGTTTCCTGATCGTAATCGAGAAGAATTTGGGAAAGGATTTTTTTATCAGTTGTGTTGCAGAAAGCGGGTGGGTTGCCAAGGATCCACTTACGGGCATTTTTTTCATCTGAAAAATCCAGATCATAATTATCCGGTTCATATTTATAATCAATTACTGAGGAAAGATAATTATACTTTACCGGCTCCCAATTGTTTTCGAAAGATTCAGAAACTCCGCCGCAGGATTTGGAATAACGTGCATCGCAAATTTTATCGCTATAAGTAAGCACTAAACCGCGTGTTTCTTCAATTGCCTGTTTGGCTACCGTTGTAAAAACTTTGGTTATTCCCTGGTAACGCTGGCAGTGGTCGTCGGCGCAAACGTCAAAGCTTGAATGATCTTCGCGGTCGTACCATCTTATTAATGCGTATTTTGTTTGCAGCGTTGTTTTATATTCTTTTTTCTCCGTTTGCAAAACTCTTGATTTTTCAACTTGTGCAAGCAGCCAGCCGCGGGAAACTATAGCATGCGCTTTAAGTAATTCGCGCGAACATTTTGCGCTCATCTCGGAGGAAATTACGCTGACAAGATAATTTTCAATTGACAAAGAATTGATGACCGTAATTTTTCCATTTTCTTTAAGAAGTTTTAGCGCGCCGATAAAACGCTCTTTTTCTTTTCTTTCCCAGTGAAACTGTACACCGATAGTAACATCGCGTAAAAGGAATGAATCAGTGGAGATGTCTGTTGGTTCAAAAATTATTTCATTGGTGATTTCGATTTTTTCACTGCCATAAGTGCAAAGTAATTTGTCATTTAATATTTCTGCGGTAAACCTTCCGCTAAAAGTATTTTTAAAACCTGGCGAAGTAAAATCGCCGTAAAGTTCGAAATTTATTTTACTTTCGGAAAGTATTCCAACATGGATGATAGGTTCCTGAGAGTCGTAAAGCATTTTCTTTTCTCATGTTTAACAGATATAAATTTACATTCAAAATATAAACAATAAGATATTTATATGTGAGTTTTACAGTCATTAAAGAGATGTGAGCAATTATAAAAATTAGTTTCATAACATT
>MNYQ01000032.1 GCA_001873185.1 Ignavibacteria bacterium CG2_30_36_16
CGGCGTTAACTTTACGTAAATCTTTTGAATAGCCCGACAGAGCGGGGGAGAGGTTTTCATAAAATTGAAAACTGAAGGCGGCAAAAAGAAACAGAGAAAGTGAAAATATTTTTAATGTTCTTTTCAAATACATCTCAAAAATTCAAAGGAATTTATATAATTGCATTCAATATCACAAATGAATTTACAAAAAGGGTAATGATAATTTAACGACTGTGCACAATAAGATGAGTAGAAAGATTATTAACCACCGCCGGCTATTAAAAGAAAAAGAAATATAAACGTACGAACAATTATGGCAGATTGAGAATACAGTCCGATTATCCAAAACTTTTTTTAGCATGTATTATTTTGCCGGATAATTTTTCACTGTTTCAATGTGTGGTTTTGCGAGATACAGATTGGCTCCCAATCTTCCGATTATAAACGCAGTGGCAGCGGCTGTAATTCCTATTGCAGAAAAATATTTTATCAGAATGAACAACACAACCACAATTCCTGCAAACTCTATTACTGTTGCAAGCGTAATCGGTTTTGTGTTTTTTGCTTCAACAAGCACTGCACGTTGAAAACTGATAAGTACAGTCAGCCCCGGCATTATTACAAGAATAATTAGTGGATTATAAGCAAAGTCTGAAAGTTCCAGGCTCAACCCGGAAACGTCATTAAACCAAATTGATGAAAGCGGAGTGAAAGCAACAATCGCAAGAACCGAGACGACAGTAATCCCCATTACCCAGGCAAACTTTTTAAGCATGTAATAATTTTCATGATGATCCCCCATTAAAGCGATTCCAACTTCCTGAAAAGAAAGCCCCATACTTCTGAAAATAAAAACAAACGAATTTAAAACCGGCAACACCGCGAGCGACTCGAGCGCCATTCGGCTTTGTCCCATAAAAAAAACAACAAGGGGGTGAACACCAAGTGTGATTAAAGATGTTAACGCGAGGGGAAGATAAAAATCCCATATTTGCTGATAAGATAACTTAATTTTCTCATCCTTCATTTTCTTCAAAGTGGAATGCACCATCAATCGGCTTGCGACGGCTTCTAATGTTACCGCTGCGGAAAGTGAAGATGCGCCGACGATAACTCCATCCACATTTGTAAAAAGATAAAAACCGACAGCCGTTAACGCCATTGTGCTTAAACGAATTACGGTTCCATATGCAACCCGCTTCGTTAGATTGCTGCGAATTAATACTCCTTGATAAAATCGTCTGTAACCAATTGTGCCGGGCCAAGGCAATAAAATTATTGTTGCGATGTGGGTTAATCGGCTGACTTCGGGAGGCAGTCCGATTAAGTCTTCTGCAATAAAATAAAACATCGGCGGAATAATAAACAAAAACATTACTGCAGTAATCACAAAACTTAATCCGAATGTAAAATTGCGCAGCTTTATATATGTTGAGAAATCTTTCACAAGCGCCGTTGATGCGCTCATAATCATTATTACGGGCGCTTCAATGATCAACGCAAAAGAAAATGCAACGCCATATGCTGCAAGGTTATATTTGGGTTCCGCAAGACGTGCAATTAAAGCTGCGAGGAACGGTCCCTCCGCCGCCATCATCAACCAGGTGGCGGCAAGCGGAAGCCAGAAAATAAATATTTTTCGAAGTGAAAGACTTTCGGGTTTTTTTTCCATTTGTTGATTGATTTTGATGCTGAAAACCAAGTTGAAATTTACGATGTACAAAGCTTAATGTACAATGGTTTTGGATGTTTGTTTTTGGTATTTAAAATTATATTTTAACTGCTGATTAATATAATTAATTCACTTTGCGCAAAATAATCCGTTAGTTAACGGATCATATTGAGTGCGCCGCAAACAGCCGGTAAAATTATGTAAACGTTAAATTCGCCGATGGTGAATGAATTTATATTGTTAATAACAATTTCCGATAAAACCCAAAAGCCTCCACGTCAACGCCGTGAAGGCTTTTACTTTATCGGGGCCGACAAGACTATAACTCGCGACCTCCTGCATGACAGGCACTTTGGGGGTATAAAACATATGCGAATATTGCGTTTTTTAGCTGTTTTTTAAGGGTTCCGAATCCATTTGGTGTTCGTTTGTGCCTCGATTTGTTACCCTTTTAAAAAAGGGAGACCATCCAGTCTCCCTTATTCTTTCACCTCCCCCAGTATCTCTGCTCGATTAGAAACCTATAACTTTCTTCAATGCTTTATCATTAAAATCATAGAATCCGTCGTACGTGAGTGACAGTAATTCAAACAGGTCTTGTTGTCCAAATTCTTCATTGACTTCTTTCATCGAAATTAATTGTTTGATTAAATTTACTATGAATGCACCGGATACGTTTTTTTCTTCAAAAAATCTTAAAACATTTTCATCAAACATTTCAATTATTTGAGGCTCAACGGTTTCTCTTTTTATTAGACTCATATAATTTGCTTTTTCGATGCTCGTAAAGTCAAAAATCATATCAAATCTGCCCGGTCTTGATGCTGCTGAATCAACAAGATTTTTATCGTTTGTTGCCGCCAGAAAAAATATCGGGGACGAGTACATTCCATCCAGAGCATGCAGTAAGTCAATTAAGTTTCTGTTTGAATTGGAAGTTTTTCGTTCTTCGGCAATGAAATCAAGATCATCAATTACTAATAAACTCGGTGAGAAGATTGAACAAAAATCAAAGATGTCTTTGAATTTATATTCAGTACCTTTTACAACAACCGTCGTTATTTTTCCATATACCGCACTAACAATGGCACTGATTAATTGAGTCTTGCCGGTTCCCGGTTTTCCGTTGAATAAATACTTAAATGTTTTCTTCCCGAATTTGTAGTTATTCAATTCAAATATTAGCCTTTCAATATGAGCAATAACTTTTTTAGAAATAAATAAGTGGTCAAGTTTTATGTCTGGTGCCGGATGGACTTCAATATTGTTAAGCAAATCGGAAGTAAACTTACTATCCTTTATTTCAATTATTTGATTTTTAAGTGATGAGTTTTTTATTGCAGCTTTTTTTAGTTCAGAAAATAACTGATAACTTGATTTTCCGTTTATTCCTTCAATGCCCACAATGTACAAAACAAGTTCATCTATTCTGACTTCAATGTTTATAACAAAACTGATGATATATTCGCAGCCATTATAATTCACAAAAAAATAAATGAATTGTTCTTTGAAAGAAGCAATACCGGCGTTTTCAAATTCCGGAGAAATACTTTTAATAAAGTGGTCGGCATTGTTTTTCACACCGAGCATTTTTTCTGCCACCAAGGATTCGTCATAAATTTCCTTCTTATAGAGTTTGTATAAGTAGTCTCTTATCATTAAAAAAGAGAAATAATCTACTACATTCGCATATGAGGAAGGAGTAAGTCGGTCGGCACCGGTCACTAAAGTAAATTCATTTGTTGTTTCCATAAATTTCCTTTTGGGTTTATTTTTTATATCTGAAATAAACTCTTCCTACGAATGAAATTCTTATCATAAAATGATAATTTTGTTTAACTGATTTGAGAGATAAATGAAAACCGGATATAATTTTTCCGAAATTTTAAGAAGCATAGATATTGCCGCGAGAGTCTTGAACGGCGAAAAATTTTCAAAGGGCGATGCAGCCTTTGAATATGGAATCGGTGAGATAACAATCAATCGTGATCTCCAATGGCTGAGAAGTATGGGGCTTGACGTTTATACGCGTAAAACAATCATTCATATTTCTGATATTAATTCGGATGTCTTTCCGAAGTTAGCGGAAATGTTTTTGTCTTTACAAAACCATACCGATATTTCTAAAGCCGTTCAATCCTTACATCATCAAAAAGGAACTTCATTCAGATTAATTTTAATTTCCAAGGCAATATCCGAAAACAGAAAATTAAAAATTGAATACAATCGCTTTGAGGATGAAAAAGTCGTCCATTATATCGTCAAGCCTTTTGAATTAAAACTGAACGGACTTAACTGGATATTAAGGGCAGTAAAAGAAGGCGAAGAGATAATAAAATATTTTTACGTGAGCAGAATAAACTGTTTACATGTTTTAGATGAAAAGTTTGAACAAGAAAGCGGAGAAGAGAAAGTAGTTACTTCACTGATAAAATTCCGGTTCTCACCGGAAGTAAAATCTCAAGTTATTGATAAAATATGGTTCGACAATTTCGAATGCAAAGAAGACGAAGATGGCTATTTAATTTTAACAACTCAACAGCCACTAACCAACACACTTGCCGGTTGGTGCTTAAGCTGGTGGGATAAAATTGAAATTATCGAACCGATTGAATTAAAAGATAAAATCTTAAAAATGGTTAATGCATTTTTACAAAGAAACGCTTTGTAATTGGGGTATTTTATATTTCAATAATTTCTTAAATATTTCAGAAGATACTCGTTCATCTTTTCCATTGGGATAGCGGGATGGATGATAAATATATGTTGATACTGCTTTCCCGCCCTCATAATCAAAATACCAAGTATAATCTTCCGGTCCGGAAGTTCCATACTTTTCAGGAATCCCGAACCATAAAGCTTTTCCGCATACAAGTATGTATTCAGGTTTATGAATGTTTAATACTTCTAAAAATTTTTCAAAGCTGTTTTCCCAATCTAATTGGTTTGGTCTTTGAAAAACAGTTTTCATATTCTGATTAACATAATTGTAGAATATTATTGACTGCCAAAAACCTTCATAATCTTTATACGAAACGTCCTTCTTATTTAGACAGATTTTCGCTAAAGTTCTAAAGTATTGATTTCTCACTACACCATGATTTTTTAATGTATCAAGGTTTAGTTGTACCACTAATTTGAAGGTTTCTGATCTGGTTTTTTTCATATTATGAAAACCATAATAGGATTCTCCAAGTATCATCACTCTTTTTTCTCCAAAAATATTGGAGTGAGAATAATTAGCTCCAACCCAGGGTTCAATCAGTTTCATAAAATATTTCCTTTTTTTGTTTATAAGATAGCAAGAATGAAATTCGTTTTTATCTCATTTTATGATAATTCTTTTCAGCATCCGGAAATTTGTATTTTGATAATTCTGCCGCATTACTTCCATAATTTTATCTTGATTTTTTTAACGCTTTCTCATGTTTTTTCCTTAGTTACTGAAGTTGCGCAAAGTATAAAACCATAAGCGAAATAAGGTGTTAAATTAGTGAGTGATGAAAAAACTAAGACTTCTTTCTAAAAAGGGTGTCATAAGTTTGATTAAATTTTTAATCGAGTAAATTTTTAAATATATTCCTGAAAGAAAATTTCATCATTATTAAGTTAATAAAATCTTCAGGAAAAACACAGTCAAGGAAGCTTGTTCAATTTTTTAAACACATTGCCCTGGAGACAACAAAAATTATTAACGGTTTCAGAGGAATACAAATTCTATGAAATCATTTTTTGTTCTATAAAAGAAGAAGATTTCCCGGTCTTGTTTTCAGAAACAGACAGCTGTCCAAATGCACCGGTCTGGGGCTTACTCTCGTTGATCACATATTGAAAGCACACAAAGGAAAAATTACATTAATAAGCAAGGTTGACGATGGCAGTTCATCCAGATTAAATTTTCTTGAAAAAAAAAACAAAACAACTAAAGATGAGTAAGCAAGATTGGAAATTATTTCTTTCAGATTCAAAAAGTAAAATTGAGTTCGCCTGTTCGGTGCTGTTTCTTTTTATTGTTCTTCTGGCGTTCACACAATTTCTAAATTATGTTGAAATGAGAGATGGTTTTGTTTTTAATGATCCGATTCTTTCTTGTTTCCCTGCCGTCGATGTAACCTGGTTTACTTTTGCAACAATTTATTTCTCTTTGATATTCGCTATTTATTATTTTTCAAAGCGTCCCAATTTACTTTTGTTAGCTTTACAGGCTTTCGGAATTATGGTGCTGTTTAGAATGGCGGCAATGTATCTTCTTCCCCTTAACCCGCCACAAACAATGATCCCGCTAACCGATCCATTTGTTGAATTTTTTGGAACGGGAAAGACATTAACTAGGGATTTATTCTTCTCCGGACATACGGCAACGTTATTTTTATTTTTCCTTGTGTCGCCACGGGGAAGTGTAAAAACTATTTTTTTTATATTAACCATATTCGTTGCTGCATCTGTGCTGGCGCAGCATGTTCATTACTCAATTGATGTTTTTGCCGCTCCGTTTTTTGCTTATGCCGCTTACCGCACGGCAATTAAACTTCGAAGTATTGTTCTGAATAATTAAACTAATTAGTAAATTACCTTACGCAGATTGGCGGCTGCCGAATGAAGTGATCTCAATTTTGAATTAAAAACAAAAGATTGCTTCACTCGAAGACTCTTTCGCAATGACACAAGAGAAAAGTCATTGCGATTCCGCTCTGCGGGAGAAACAATCTCAACAAATGAATCAGATTGCTTTCCGTTAGCCAACGGATTAGATAACGGACTGAGATTATCGAAGCTTCGCTTCGATCTACAATATAGTTCTATACTTCTGCGCCAGGTGAGTTAACAATTATTTAACATGATGTAATTAATACTTTTCCGATTTTTTGTTTGTAAATTTTGCGGATTAATGAAAGACTTAAATATGGCATAGCCGTTTATCCCGCATGCGGGATTGTTTTTTATGTTAAAATATTTATGTGTTTACAATTTTTAATTTTACATTGTACATTTTTAATTGCGGCTTGCCGCGCTATGGATTCAAGAAATATGTTTAATAATATTGAGGATGCCGTCATGGGCGTAAAAGAACAGACTGATGTTTCCGAAATCACCGGCATTATTGCTAAAGATTTTATTCAGCTATCTACTAATTTTGAGATGGTGCGTTTTGACAATCTCGCTCAGCTTAAAGAGGAGCTTACAAAAAAAATTGCAGCATGGATGGATCACCGGTTTGATTTGTTGTTAAGCACGCTTTACAGAATTGATATCGACGAGAAGAGAATCGAAGAGTTGTTTGCCGCCGATAATCGAGAATATATTCCCTCGGCGCTCGCAGATTTAATTATTCAAAGACAGTTGATGAAAATAAATTTTCGCCGGAAGTATAAAGAAGGTAAACTTTAAACATCTTTTTTGATGTTATTCTTTGAGCCTCTGTTTATATTTAACTATCTGTTTTAATAATTCTGGAAGAACTATGAGGCTAAAAATATTTCTACTTACGGTTTTGTTTACTTTTTCTGTTTTCCCGCAGCACACATCTGTAAATAATCTTGTCAACAAACTAAAAAATGACGATGCTCTTTTCGGCGGTCAATGGGGCGTTTATGCCCGTTATGTTGATGGAGAAGAAATCGTTGCGTTAAACGAAAACTTCAAACTTGCACCGGCTTCCGGACTAAAGGTATTTACTTCCTCTTTTGCATTAAATTCGCTTGGCGCCAATTATAAATTCCAAACAAATCTTTATTACGATGGTTCAATTACAGACGGCGTATTAACGGGAAATATTTATATTAAAGGAAGCGGTGACCCAACTCTTGGTTCTAACCTGGTAAAGGGTTCTTTACCGCTTAATGAATTACTTAATAAGTGGGCGGATGCAGTTAAATCTGCCGGAATAAAAAAAATCAACGGCAATATTTTCGGCGATGATTTCCTTTTTGAAAACAATCTCGTCCCCGACTACTGGCCCTGGACGGACATCGGGAACTACTACGGTGCGGCGCCTTCTGCGCTTACAATTAATGATAATCTTTACTATCTCTATTTCAAACCGGGAGAAAATGTTGGCGACGACGCCTCTGTTTTAAGAACCGAACCATACATTCTCAATCTTAAATTTGATAATTTTATGAAGACAGGAGAAAAGGGTTCGGGCGATAATGGATATATTTACAATGCGCCAAATTCGTACCGTGCGGTTTTACGCGGAACAATCCCGGCAGGTGTCGAAGAGTTTTCCATCAAAGGTTCAATCCCAAATCCCGCCTGGTTTGCGGCTTATAGTTTTCTTTCAACTTTAGAACAAAAAGGAATTGCGGTAAATGGTGAGCCAAAGACATTAACTTCTTCAGTTGAATATGATGAACAGAAAATGATTGCCACAACTTTTTCTCCCCCCTTAAGCGATATTGTTTTTATCATTAACAAAAAAAGCAACAATCTTTATACAGAATTAATTTTGAAAAGCGCGGCTTTAAAAGAAACCGGAACAGCCGGCACTAAAGAAGGTATAGAGGCGTTAATAAAATTTTTATCATCAAATGGAATTAATACCGG
>MNYQ01000076.1 GCA_001873185.1 Ignavibacteria bacterium CG2_30_36_16
TATCCTCAGTTGCTTGTGGTGAGTAAAGATATCCGCCGCGCACATAAAGAATATTTTTGAAAGAATATTCCAAACCAATTTTGTAATCATCATAAGTATAATTATTGTTTTGGAACGAAGTGGATAAAGATATTGAATTATCCGCATCAAGTTGTCTTTGATAAGTTAATCCCATAACAATTTCCGAAGGCAATTCGGCAGAGGCGGCGTCAACTTTTAAGTAAGTTGGACCTCTATCGCCCCCGGTACTTTGTCCTTCTACGTATAATCCGTTCCCATCATATTGCATTGGGGAGCCAAGATTTTTAACCACAACCCCTAAATCAAAACCGTTCAAATCAAACAGGTTTTTATACTGAACACCAAAGTCAAAACTAAAACCGGTGGCGCTAACTTTGTCGATAGTTTCACTAATTAAATTGAAATTACCTCCAATAGACACTCTATCGGTAAGTTTTTTGGAATAAGTTAAACCAAGGATGAAATAGCTTGGGTTAATTATTTGACCGGTGCCATCGGGTTGATCGAGCGTAGTGACATTAATTTCTCCGATGTTCAGCGATCTAAAAGATAAACCAATTGAACCAAAATCACCCAATCTACCGCTGACGGCAGCGAAGTTAACATTCATATCCGCTATATAAGAACGATATGAAAATAGGGCATTAGCCGAGTTGGGGCTGAAATCAACCCCAGCCGGATTCCAATAAATAGCTTCTAAACCAGAAACTGATGCAATCGGTGAGCCAACCATTGCGAAGTATCTTGCGCCTACCGGAATTCTTAATTCTGGAGCGCCTGAAGTACCAGCACGATTTTGACCGCCGCCGAATGTTTCAAATAATGAGAAGCATAATATTAGAATCGTAAATATTACTCTTTTCAAATGAGACATAATTTCCTCCGAATAATTTTAAAAATTTAATAAGGTACAAGCAAACATTTGCTTGTACCTATTTTAAGATATCAATAAACTTTTAATATCTGCTGTTCTTGAATTACAGCTAACTTAAGTATCTTGGTTTTTCCTAAATCCGGCATATCGATATAAACTATATAGATGCCGCTGGCTACGGGTAAATTGTTATCATTTTGCAAATTCCACGAATCAAATTGACCGCTGGTGGAAACGTGTTTTATTGTTTTTACCAAAACACCGCTTACGTCAAAGATTCGAATAATTGCATTACCCGGCAGATGACTAAATGTAACATATTTATTATTAGGCGCCGTTTCTCTTGCATGAAATCCATAATATGGATTCGGAAAAACATTGATTTTTTCTACATCAGCTTTTGCAAGAGCGTCACTACTGGAATTTTTAGGTGTTGTAAAAGCAAATTTATCGTTGGGCGTATTTACTTTTGGAGCAACAAAATCCATAGTAAAATCTGCAGCAAATTGCTCTCTCGTACCGCGGGGAACCCACCAGAAACTCCACAACACCGGTCCACCATTCAGAATAATTTCATCCATAAAATCGCGTCCACCTGCTGTAGGATTCCAATTATTTCCGGTCGGGTCGTAATCGCTATCTAAAACAAAAAGATAATTATACTGAATTACGCCATCGTCAGGGTCCCATTGTCCGTTAGCGTCTCTGTCTCTAACAACAACGGATAATTGGCGCGGCGGGTTGCTTGTTACATCAAAAAATTTGAATGGAATTAACGTGCTGCTCTGCCAGCTTCCGGCTCCCCATGTTTGATATAAGTTTGCTATTTGTCCTTTGGCAGGATCAACAGTATAAATTTCTCCAACGTCGTACTTACCGTTGCTATTAGCGTCAATATAACTTGCCACTTTAAAAGCATCTATATGTAGATCTTTTAGATCTCCCGGTGCAACGGTAGTTTCTCCCCAGAAATTTGGACCGACAAAAGCTGCGCCGAACATCAGTTCTCCGCCATTAGCCGGATCTCCAGAAAGCCATCTGTCACTTGAAGCTGAATAGCTAACCCCTAATAGAGGAGGACCCATAGCCTTGACTATGAACCCATCAACTGCCGGATAATCTTCATTACCGGTTTGATTAACCTGGTCGCTCGCTTTTACTTCATGAGGTGAAACTGAAACATCCGTTAAATCCCACATAGTAACGCCGCCAACATCTTTAAAGGTCAATTCATAATTATGGCCTGTTAATCGGGTCGGATCTACAACCAAAGCAACAACTGACCCATCGCTTGGACCTGTGTGTGTTGTGAGGATTGTGTCTCCAACCGAGCTGGAATAAGTTACGCCCGGATCCGGAGTTTGAGGTACCGTTGTAAACACTGTAAAAGGCGACCTAAGAACGTGGAACGGGAGAAGCGGCGCCGGGTTGTAAGCATAAGCTACAACGGCAAAATAATACTGCTGCCCATTACGAAGTCCTGTACCTCTAAACTTATCATTCTCTATAATAAAATACCTTTGAAGTCCTTTATCCTTACCATCTGAGGCAAGTAATGGAATACTTGTTCCGTTAGCATCTATTACAGTATCATAAATTGCAGTTATTCCATTTATTAAATCAAAAGTTCCGAGTAAAATGCCATCGGATAAACTTGATGAAGAGGAAGGTAATTGATAAACCTCGTATCCTTCAAAAGAATAATTCTGATCGGCAAAGTTCTCAATTTTATTCAAATTGGCAGCGTCTGAACCCCATCCTAATACTACCTTCTTATCTAAATTGGCTACCTGTACATTTGGGGGATCAAGAGAAGGCAATAAAAATAGTTGATCAAAAACTATTTGAGCCGTTTCATCATTCTTCTTTAATGCCTTTATACTTGATAAGTTATCATCTCCTAATCCATAAACCAAAGCTAAAACCACTTGAGCAGTATCACCCAGATTCATAGTGATTGGTCCGTTAGTTACCATAATTCTTCTGTCACCCGGTCCATCAACTGAACCGTCAATTTTTCCAGTAGGGGGAGTTGCAGTTGGATTTCCGGTTAAAAGAAAAGTTCCGTCTGCTGTAACATCAGCTACTTCTATAGGAAAAGGTGATGCTGATGGGAAGCGGGGAATTGGTCTAAATCCTCTCATTAAATTGTAAAATTCCAGAGTACCGTTATAGTTAAAATCCGGATCTTCCCAGGTGCCGCCCGCAGCAAAATAAGAATAAGAACTCATAGGTTTGCGGTTTACATATTTATAACCTTTACGCCACTTAAGATTGAATATGGCGCTGTCGTTCGGGTTTCCGGTGTATTTAGAAACACCCTGTAAAAAGTCATATCCAACGGCAGGCGGCGCTAATCCTATTCCATCATAAGTTGCATCTGTTGCACCGGAACTATATGCATAACCTAAATTTAAAGTTGTATCGCATCCGGCAAAATCATCTGTCGAATTACCAACATCGGGGTCTGCCCACTGAACAATAAACATACTATCAATTTTAGAATTTGGGGCAGAAGTAGGAGTGCCTTTATAAACTAAATCTACTTTTTTGTAGATTACATTTCCTAATGCACCGGAGTATGAATAAGCCCAGTAAGTTTCCGAGATTTCCATCCCGATCGGCGGCGAACCATAGTTGGATGCGGATAGATTATCATTGTACTTAATAAATAAAGTTTGTGATGCACCGGGAATTCCTGGTATATCAACCGTTGGATCATAACTTCCGTTATTATCAACGTCTTTAAATGGCGCGCCTTCGTTGGCAGGCCATTCATTCCAATCCGTTTGGTATTGTTCGATTAGAGATTTTGTATCAGCCTCAGTAACCGATCCCTCCGGGATATTATTAAAGCTGGCTGCATCCGAAGTAAGATTGCCTGTTAAATAATCAGGTCTTACTCTGTATAAACGTGTAATAGGAGAACACCCGGTTCCGTAAGTGTTTCCATCAACCCTCACAACGGGAGACGAACCATCTGAAACCTGACCTCCCCAAACAATACCTTCAGCAAAGATTGCTCCTACTGTAGTTCCTTTTGGAAAAGCTCCATTCCAACCTGAAGCAACTACCCAATCGTGGAAACCTTCTTCAGTAACCCACATGGTAGCGTTATTTATATTAATAAGGCTTTGAGATGGATTAACCGCAGTTTTTCTCAAAATGGGTTTTTTACCTTTATCTTTTCCCCCCGTCTTACCGCTTGCAAAAATATTATTGGGTATTGCAAACAGGAAGATAAGGGTGATAATTAAACTTAAATATTTAAATTTTTTCATATTAATTGACCTCCGCAAAATTATTTTTTTTATAGAGCAACATTACATGATCCTATAAATTAAAAATTAACTAATATACCGACACGCATCTGGCGTGGAATTCCGAATAGATCATATCCATATATACTGTTTGCAGCTTGCCTATTGCCATAATTTATTGCGCGGTATAAATCAGCAAACCTTTCAGTATATCGGGAGCCAGCAATAATCTGCTGTCCATCTTTGGAATCGAGGAATCCATCGTTGAATGCATTACCGGTTTTATCGTAAACATTTATAACATTCTTAGTATTGAGTAAGTTTTGAACAGAAAGATAAAAATTAAATTCAAATTTGAATAAATTTATAGTTTTATCAATTCGAAGATCAATGTTGTAAACCCAGGGCGTAGTGCTGGAATTTATCGGTCCGATAGGTCTTCTGCCTCTCGTATCCCCGCTACCAATAGGAGTAATGCCGCCTGTCCATGCGGATGATTGTCCTAACCCGGTTGTTTGAGAATATGTGAACGGGTGACCGCTGTTGAAAGTAAACAGAAGATTAATACCCAATTGTTCAAGTATTGCACCTCCGTCTCCTTTATCAAATCTATAGTCTAATGAAAGAGAGCCTCTATGGGTCTGATCATAGTCCAAGGGGATAAGAACAGTGGGCACTTCGCCATTAACTTCTGTAGAACCAATTCCACTTCCCGAGAGGGAGTTTGTACCTTCCGAATTAGAATATGTATAATTAATGCTAGCGCTAATTCTTTCAATTTTTCTCAGTTTAAAACTAAACTCAACGCCTTTTGTCGTTGCAAAATCCTGATTAGCGAAAACATTGTATTTGCTTCTTAAAGCGCCAGGGGAAGTATTAACTGCTGCGTACTGTAACTGTCCTTTTATATCTTTATAAAAAGCAGTGATATCAAAAGCGGCAAAATCAGTAAACTGGTGTGAAAATCCAATTTCATATTGGGTTGTTCTAATCGGGCTTGGATTGTATGCAATTGGAGTTGTAAACAGATTAGCTGCTTGTATCTGTCTTGCAGCCTGATAAACACCACGATAGGCTACATCCAAACTTGGCGACTGAACAAATTTTCCATACTGTAAATGGAACACAGTCCTATCAGTTACAGGGAATGCAAATCCTAATCTCGGTGAGATATAACTAAACGTGCTTCCTTCGACGAAAGCTGAATCTGGAATTAAATGCGTTTTACGGTCTATGATAGGTAGTGAAGGATCTTTCCATGCCCAACTGTCCATGTCTATATAATCAAATCGTAAACCTGCATTTATAATTAGATCATTAACCTCAATTCTGTCTAATACATAACCGGAAGCTAACACAGGGTGTTTAGGCGCAAAAAGTCCGTCTGCATCTGTTTCATTTCCGAAAACATCAAATCCATAATTATTCAGATTAGCAAAAGCAGTAGAGCCGATAAGGGCAGCTAATGAATCACGGGCTAAATCCGGGTTATTTCTAACTGTGGACAGGAAGTTACTCGGATCTGTTTGTTGATACCGCCTTACAGTCCATCTTTGGTAAGAGCCGCCAACTTTAACTGCATGTTTTCCTAATTGACCCGTATATGCTAAAGAGCCAGAGAGATAATTATTATGATCTTTAGAGAATCCGGTTAATAATGCGCCTTGCCTGTTAAATGGGAAACCATAAAAATCATAACGAGCAGGGCTTGTAACATAATTAGTGAATGCCCAGCCATATTGGGCGGCGGCTAAACTATCACTATATGCTAAAATATTGTCATTAAAATATGGATCATAAGTTTTTTGACGTGAATCGAAGTATCCGACGCTTCCGTCAATAAATGAATTAGACCCTAATAAATATGTGCCTTTAAGGTTTAATAGAATGTTTGAGTTATCCGTATTAGGTAATCTGTCAGCGTTAAATAAATTAATTATATCGTTTGCGGTTTTTTCTCTTGACCATGAGAAAGTGCCAGCTAATCTTAAAATAAATGGATTATTATCGAAAACAACTGTTCCGTTTACTGTATAATTATTATTTGAATTACCGGGAATATTTCCATCATTCCATTTGAGATATTGATAATCAGATTTTGATCCGCCGTAAAAACCAGTATCAAATACTTTTGTTGTATCAAAGAGCGCTCCGTCGGAGAATGCAGCGGGATTACCAGCGAAAAATCTGGGGTCATCTCTTTGAAATACATTTTCACCGGCTAAAAACACCTTTAGTTTATCTGTAAATACCGGTCCGCTGAGGGTCATACTATATCTTGAAAACCCGGTAGTATGCGTACCCAGGAATTTTTCGCCGGGGTAGTTACCAAAATTATCGGTTTCAGCTCTTACCGAAAAACGGTATTGGTTTGTGCCGGTTTTAAATTCTGAAGAAATAATTCCAGCATTAGCATTTCCGAATTCTGCCGTGTAACCGCCCGCCTGCACAATAATTTCTTGCAGAGCGTCACTTGCAACTGTAACCAGAGAACCGCCATTTCTGTTTAAAATATCTTTAACATCAGCACCTTCCACAGTATAACCTGTTTCATCAGGCCTGCTGCCACGGATATAAATTACATCGTTCTGACGAACCACGCCGGGTTGAAGAGCTACAATAGCGGTAAGATTTCGACCTAAATTTTCAAATTCATCAGGTCCGATAATTCTTTTGGCATTAGTAGAACTTTTTTCAATCAGAGGTCTTTCAGAAACTATTACGATTTCTGAAGTAGAAAACTCTGTAGATTGGAGCTCGAAGTTAAAGTTTGTAGTTAATCCGGAATTAACAAACAGGTTATTCACGGTTACGTCTTGATATCCAATATATGAAGCCCGCAAAGTGTATTTGCCTGCAGAAACATTTGTAATTAGATATTCACCGTTAATACTTGTCGCAGCACCTAAGCTTGTACCCACAATTATTATGTTAGCCCCAATTAAGGGCTCGCCTGTCTTCTGATCAGTGACCTTTCCAGAAATTCTTCCGTTTTGGGAAAAGGTAAACGAGCAGGTAAACAGTATCAAAAGTAAAATTTTGTAAAATTTGGAAAACATTTTTTTCCTCCGTTATTTATTAATCATCAATGAAAACTGTATTTTTTATGCTAGCGGCAGCATCATATATAACTGCTGTATATCTATCTTTTGCACCAAGAGTGTAATTGAAAGTGGTGTGTAAGGAATCATTATATAAAACATTAAATGAGTATGAACCAGATTTTAGTTTTATGTAAGAACTACCATCACCCATTTCAAGAGGGCTGCTGAAAGTAATTGGGAGAGTGTCGTTAATAGTAACACTATTAAGAACTGCGTCCGGCGATCCGTTGAAGAATGCAACATGTCCCGTATCTGCAGGGAATAAATTTTTTCCAGCCGCAGAATTTTTGGTTTGCCAGATATATCTTTGTGCGCTTGAAAACAAATCATTGGAAGCTGCTGTTCCAACTAAAAAAATTCTGATTTTGTAATCAGTTGTTGCTGCAAATTGATAGTTTTGGTTTGCAGCGCTTGTAAAACTTGCTTTAAGAGTTTTACTTCCGGCTGGAATAGTTAAAAAGTCTGACTGAGCGCCGGGCACTTCATTCCCGAATTCTGCGGAGCCAAGCGATTGACCATTCAGCGTTAGGGTTGCTGTTCCAGCACCAGATACTAAATTGACAACTTTAATTTGACTGGAATAGTTTATACTACTGGGAATAGACTGAACGCTTGTGTCTACACAACCAGCTATAAAAACTATCATGCAAATGGTTATTGCCAGTTGTAGTATAGTTTTGTAAAGTATTCGCATTTTACCTCCTAGTAAAATATTTAATTTTATAAGTTGAGAAACATTTAATAAAATAACAATGAAACTAATAGTTTATACAAAGTAGTTAATAAGTCACATTACGCAGATATTGTAGTACGGAGTCCGTTAGCTAACGGATAAAAATTATTTAATTTAACGAAGCTTCGCTTCGATTTACATCCGATTAACTGTTTCTTGCGTAAGGTAAGTTAATAAATCACCATCTACAAGTTGTCATTCTGAATAGTCTCAGCATTTAAAATTTCAATAAATTGAGATTCCGAAACACGTTCGGAATTACATAACAGTTACTTTT
>MNYQ01000055.1 GCA_001873185.1 Ignavibacteria bacterium CG2_30_36_16
TTATGTTTGCTAACAAATGGTTTATCACCGGTTTGTTCGGAATTGGCTTCGCTGTTTCGATGATTTATATCGTTCAAGTAAAAAAACTTTACGCCTTTTGGGGAACGGCTGCTGTTGTTATTTCGGCAATCATATTCTATCACAATCCAATGATTCCTTTTATTGTTGCAGTGGTTGCAACCACGCTTTCGTTAACTTATAGTGAAGGCGAACCTAATCAATGGCTTGGTGAAACATGGGGATTCACAAAACAAATTATGCCGCTGCTCGGCGCCGGGGTTTTGGTTGCCGGATTTTTACTTGGCACTGCGGAAGGTAATGGCGGAATTATACCTAAGGAATGGATTAATGCCTTGGTTGGCGGTAATTCGCTGTTCTCAAATTTCTTTGCGTCAATTACCGGAGCGTTTATGTATTTCGCAACTTTAACTGAAATACCAATTCTTCAAGGATTAATTAACAGCGGAATGGGTAAAGGTCCGGCGCTTGCATTACTACTTGCAGGCCCAGCATTATCTTTGCCAAATATGTTGGTAATAAGAAGTGTAATTGGAACGCAAAAAACGGTTGTGTATGTATCACTCGTTGTGGTTATGGCAACTATAAGCGGGCTAATTTATGGAGCAATATTTTAATCGTAATATTATGCAAATTAAATTTTATACAATGGCTTTTATTCTTCTACTCTGTTCATTGAATACATTGGGACAAGTTTATGAACCAATCGAAAAAGAAGCTGCCGATCTTTTTATTTCTCTATCAAATAATGAAGCTGGATACAGAAAAGATTTTGAAGAGCTTAAAGCGGTTTTAATGAAAGATATTGAGAACGAAGATTTGAAAAGAACTTATTTAACCTCAATAGCTGCATACGATAGTTTGATAGATCACTTCAAAAGTTTTGAAATGGAATTAGAAAATATTTCAATTGATTCAACCCTTTTCCTTTTGAATCAATGGTACCTACATTTCAGCAATGTTTTTTACAATTATGCTGAAAAACAATTCTTTCCCTCACAAAAAATAAAAATCCTACTTTTCAGTACGTCAATGTCTTGCTACTGCACTTTAAAGATGTGCAAGAATCAACTGATAGATATTATAAAATTAGTTAGATCGAACAATGGTGAATATGACTATCTCACAATAGATGCTTATGAAAAAGATGATCTTCCAATAAAATATGAAACTTTATTTACTCCCTCGGTAATCGTATTCAATGGGAGTAATGAGGTAATTCACAAAATTCAATATGATGAAGAAATGATTAATAAATTAAGTGCCTTTTTGAATGATAATAAAAATAAAAATTAAGAATTCTAAAGACGACATAAGATGAATAATAATTATGAAATACTTGAAGAAACATTAAAAGAAGCTGTCGGTTTAGAATATGAACCGGTTGGAATAAAATTTTACGAAAAGGCATTGCTGAATGGAATACAAAAAGCGGAAGACCATAGAATGTGTCAATTGGTAATGCGCGCAAGAAAAGGTGAAACTTTAGTGCTGACGAAAGAAGGTATCTCTTGTCCGGCTGCTGCCGCTGCAATAGGATTTAAGCCATTACCTAAAAATCTACAAGACGGCTCAATGCTGCAAGGATATGGGATTTTCAGAGATAAAGAAGCGGCGGTAAAAGTTATGGAAGACATGCCGCGTCTTGAGCAAGGCAAGTATGAAGCTGTTGTTGCAAAACCGTTAAAAGACTGGGAAGAAAAACCGGATTTGATTGTAATTGAAGATGAAGTAGAAAAACTGATGTGGATTGCTCTTGCTTATCTAAACGAAGAAGGCGGAAGATTAAATATGAGCACAAGCATTCTTCAAGCAGTGTGTGTCGATTCAATTGTTCTCCCCTTCAAATCACAAAAAATAAATATGAGTTTTGGATGTTACGGCTGCCGCGATGCAACTGACACAAAACCGAACGAGGCAATTCTTGGTATTCCATTTTCCAAACTTGGTATGACGATTGAAAATATCAAGTATCTGAAATCAAAAGCGATAGATAGATCGCGCGCAAAGCAAGTCTATCAAGCGTTCTCAAAAAGAGATGAGGAAACAGTAAAATGAAAAGTAAAGCATCAATTTGGTTTGTGATAGCAATTACGGCATTGCTTTTTTACCAGCCAGTGTTCTCTCAGAGCAATGGGAAAGAATACACTATAGATGAGCTTGTTAAAATAGCATTTCAAAACAATCCGC
Organism: Ignavibacteria bacterium CG2_30_36_16; assembly: GCA_001873185.1. Taxonomy (GTDB): domain Bacteria; phylum Bacteroidota; class Ignavibacteria; order Ignavibacteriales; family Ignavibacteriaceae; genus CG2-30-36-16. The sequence goes on from MNYQ01000055.1 coordinate 2,209, forward strand.
AGCTAAAAGCAAATGAGAAAAACATTCTTGCAGGTATGAAGCAGATTGATTATTTAGATAAAGATTACCTTCCCCAAATATTTTTTGATCTAAACATTTCACGCTGGGATTGGGTGATGCCGAACAAACAAAAATATCTTGGAAACTCTTTGAATGATATTTATGCGGATTTCCGAATCAATCAGTTGATTTATGATTGGAATAAGAATTCACTTCAAAAAGAATATGCCGATAAATCCGTTGACATAGATAGAAACTTTACAAGAAAATTGCGGCAGGCATTTTCGTATTCTATCGCAAAAAGTTATTTGGAATTACTGAGAGCTAAACGAACTGTTACAATTCAAGAAGAAGCAATTAATCAATTGAGGGAACATCTTAAAAATGCTGAAGCTCTTTACAGCATAGGCAAAGTCTCCAATCTCGATGTAATTAAAGCGAAAGTTCAAATTGAAGTTGCGCTTGATGAGCTTGCAAAAGCAAAAAATCAACTTGATGTGCAGAAGAATAATATTAATGTCCTTTGCGCCAATACTCTCGGAGATTCGTTTGATGTGGTTGATAATATTGATGAATTGTGGAATCAATACTCGAACAAGAGTTACAATTATGATGAACTTAGAAATGTCTTAGCTGCCCATCATCCAGATTTAGAGGATATAAAAACTCAAAAAGAATTGAGAGGCAAAGAGGCAGAGTTATTAAACAAAGAGTATTATCCAAACTTTTATGCGTTTGGAATAACAAATGTGGAAGACAGTCAAATTCCAATGGGAAATTTTAACTGGAATGTTGGAGTAACTGTATCATACTCACTACCTTTTTTCAAGGGTTCTAACTTTCAGGAAAAGGTTGAACAATCAGAAATTAGAATTGAAGCGCTGCAAGAAAATGGAAACGCTGTTATGCAACAGCTTGAAACAAATGTGAAAAATACTTTGGTGAAATTAGAGGATATAAAAAGCAGATTAAGCGGAACTCAAAAGATTATAAAGCTTGCAGAAGAAAGTTTAACAACAGCTAATATGAAATATAATATCGGTAAAGGAAACAGTCTTGATGTATTAGATGCAGAAACAGTTCTGACTACCGCTAAACTAAACTATAATCAGATAGTGATAGATTTGCTTTCGACTATCGCTGAAGTGAATTACAGCATTGGTAGTGATGAATTGTCTTTTAAAAATTAATGTCATTGCGAGTCCCGATTTATCGGGGCGAAGCAATCTGTAGAATGTTTGAGATTGCTTCACTTTGTTCGCAATGACAAGAAGTATGCCGTCATTTCGAGGGCAATAGCCCGGAGCAATCTTAATAATCTTATTTATATGGACAACAAATATTTTGTGTACATAATGACAAATAAAAACAATACTGTATTATATACCGGTGTAACAAATAATCTTGTCAGACGAGTTTACGAGCACAAAGAAAAAATAATTGAAGGTTTTACAAAAAAGTATAATTGTTCAAAATTAGTTTGGTATGAGATTCATAGTGATTCTTATAATGCAATATCAAGAGAAAAACAAATTAAAGCTGGTTCGAGAAAAAAGAAAATTGAACTAATTAATTCTATGAATCAGGAATGGAAAGATATTTATGATGAACTGGTATGAGATTGCTTCGCTCCACTTCGTTTTGCTCGCAATGACATACAAGAATCGTCATTGCGAAGGTGTGAAACGACCGAAGTAATCTGAAAAATATTATTGAAATTGCTTCGCTTCGCTCGTAATGACAAAAGTGAAATAGAAATTAAACAACGGAATAAATTTTATGAAAACAAAAATATTATTATCAATCATTGTTTTGGGAATCACTTTCTTTGGCTGTTCATCAGAAAATAAAGATGTTGCTAAGCCAAAGCCAAAAGCTCCGCTTGTAAAAGTTGAGGAGCTTAAGTTTACGCCAATTTCTAAATCAATTAAACTAACCGGAACAGTCGAAGCAAAAGTAATGACAACCGTTGTCGCTCCTTCTGACGGCTATATCGAACAGCTTAATGTTCAGGAAAATCAATTTGTAAAGAAAGAAAAAGTGTTAGCTGTGATTGCTTCTCAAGAGCGCACATCGCTTGTGTCACAAACAAAAAATAAAGTAGATGAATTAAAATCACAACTCGATAAAACTACTCCCAACAGCGCCGAATATTTGCAGCTAAGTTCACAGCTTGAGCAGGCGAAGAAAGAATTGGAATATGCTGATAAATTGTTTCTCGGTATTCCGGTGATATCGCCTCTAAGCGGAACGGTTACTCAAAAATTTATTGAAGCGGGAAGCGCAGTTTCTGCAAAACAAAATATGTTTACAATTGTAGATTTTAATTCGCTGATTATTAAATCATCCGTATCAGAGGATTTGTTTTCTAAAATAAAACTTGGCGATAAGTTAAAAGTAAAATTCAATGCTATTCCGGAAAAGGAATTTGCCGCAAAAGTAACTTTGAAGTATCAACAAATTGATCCGGAGACAAGAAACTTTCCGGTTGAACTTAAACTCATAAACAACTCAAAAGATATTACGCCGGGAATGATGGCTGAACTTGAGCTAATCACTGACAAAAAAGATAAAGCTCTGACTGTTCCGAACGATGTTTTCATTGTTAATCAAAAAGGTGAAAAGATAGTTTATGTGGTTAAAGACACAATTGCTCATCAAAAAATTGTAACTACAGGCTTATCAAATGAAAAAGTAACTGAGGTTATATCAGGATTAAATGAAGGTGAGAAACTCGTGGTAATGGGGCAAGAACTTTTGAAAGATGGAATTCGGGTATCCGTCACTTCGGGAAAAGTGATGGTTCAAAAACCGGCTGGGCAGATGAAAAAGGGAGAGAAATAAAAATGTTTTTCGAAATAATATTGCACTCCTACGGAGTGCAGGCGTTTTGGGTTTGCATATTGCTACAAATATATCGCTCCTATGGAGCAAAGATAAATGAAATTGATAGGTTGATTTATGGAATCTGAAATTGTTTGGAATGTGCAATTCAATAGATATTTAATTATGAAGAAAAAAGAACAATACGGAAATAACTCCGTAAGGAGTTTAATATTTGTAGAATTAATAAGCCCTAACAAAACCGAACTCCGTTAGGAGTTCAACAAAAGAATTGATTAATAATGTTTATTCATTTAACAGAAAGGTGCAAATATGGCAAACACATATACGCAATTGTATATTCATCTGGTATTTGCTGTAGAACATAGAGACATGTTGATTCTTCCTTCATTTAAAGATGAATTAATGAAATACATAACAGGAATTATTCAGAACAAAGGGAATAAATTGCTTGCTATAAATACTATGCCCGATCATTGCCATATTTTTATAGGAATGAATCCAAAGAATGCAATCTCTGAATTAGTTAGGGATATAAAAATATCATCCGGAGATTTTATAAACTATAAAAAATGGCTCAAAGGGAAATTTCATTGGCAGGAAGGATATGGCGCTTTCTCATATTCACATTCACAGATTGATAATGTTATAAAATATATTCTCAATCAGGAAAAACATCATAAACAACTATCATTCAAAGAAGAATACAAAAAAATATTAAAGGCGTTTAATGTTGAATATCAGGACGCATATTTATTCAATTGGTTTGATGATATAAAATATTAAATGAATGGTAAAAGATTAAATAAAATTTAAGTGACAACAATGAGTTCTGAAGAAAAACAATCAACTTCATCAGTTCCGCAAGGCGGACTTTCGTATCACGCAATTAGAATGCCGGCGGCAGTTATCATTTTAATGGTTGCCATTGTTGTGGTTGGTGTTCTTGGATACACACAGCTTGCAACAAATCTTTTGCCGGATATAACTTATCCAATGGTTAAAGTTTATGTAACCTGGCGAGGGGCAACGCCAGAGGAAATTGAAGATAATATTGCAACTATCATTGAACGAAAAGTTGCAACGGTTGATGACCTTGATTATATGGAATCGCAATGCACTGAAGGTTTGTATGCTCTTCAGGTAAACTTCACTTATAACGCTGATCGTGATGTAGCTTTTCAGGATGTTCTTTCAAAACTCGGACAGGTAAGAAAAAATTTACCGAAGGATGCAGAAGAACCGCTTGTGTTCAAGGCCGATCCTTCGCAATTACCAGTAATGGATTTGCTAATCACTTCCGATCAAATGGATTTAACCAAACTGCGTACTTATGTTGAAAATGAATTGCAGGATCAATTCACTTCGATTGAAGGAACTGCCGGAACAGAAATAACGGGCGGACTTAAAAGAGAAATTCGCGTTCATATCGATCCAATAAAATTGCAAGGTTACGGATTATCAGTTGATAAAATTGCCCAGCGGCTTAAAGATGAAAATTTAGAACTGCTCGGCGGAAGAGTAACTTCATCTCGAAGAGATTATATAGTTAGAACTGTCGGCGAGTTTTCAAAAGTTGGTGAGTTAGAAAATCTAATTATCTCGAAAGGAAAGAACGAAGGATTAGTTCTGTTAAAAGATATTGCGGATGTTAAAGACGCGTATTCAGTTCAAAGATTAAAAAATAAATTGAATCAAATAGAGGGTGTAAAGCTTTCTGTCTTCAAACAAACCGGCGCTAACACAATTGAAGTATCTGACTTGGTAACAAAAAAATTGGTTGAGCTGAAAAACATTATTCCACCTTCGATAAAGTTGGATATAATTTATGACCAGGCAGAATACATTCGTGCAGCAGTTGCGGGTGTTCGAGATGCTGCTTTAATTGCTGCGCTGCTGGTTGTTCTTATCACTGCATTCTTTTTAACAGGATGGAAAAGAGTTTTAATCGTTTCACTTACTTTACCGGTTACTTTGCTTGGAACATTTTTCTTTATGCAGTTACTCAATTTCTCAATCAACATTTTTACACTTGGCGGTCTGGTTGTTGCTATAACAGTTTTGCTTGATAACTGTATTGTAGTTCTCGAAAACATTACACGTATTCAGGAAGAAGAACCGGATGAGCCAAATCCCGTGCAGAAGGGCGCAGCTCAGGTAAGCGGCGCTGTGCTTACTGCTACTCTAACGTTCATCGCTTTATTCTTGCCGTTCCTTTTGGTTTCCGGATTTGTTTCTTTGCTGTTCAGTGAATTAATTATTACAGTAGCAATTACAATTACATTATCATTAGTTGTTGCGCTAACATTAACTCCGACACTCGCCTCATTATTTTTCCCACAAAGTGGTGCATTCGCAAAGGAAGGTAAACCGGTTCACGTTAAAAAAGGAATTGTTTCCAAACTTGCCGATGGATTTATAGCATTAATTATCAAACCGTATAAACCAACGCTTCGTTGGTCGCTAAAATTTCGATGGATAGTTGTTCTGATAACGCTTGGTTTCTTTTTCGTTGGAATGATTTTCTTGAACAAAATCGGTTCTGAATTTCTTCCGAAAGCAGATGATGGATTAATCACAATCAAAATAAAAATGCCAACCGGCTCTTCTATGGAAGAGACTCACAAAGTAATTTCCCAAATCGAAAATTTTGTGAAAGAACAGCCATACATAGATAAATACTCTTCACTTTCCGGCGGTAAGATTTGGGGACTTGTAACTTATGAAATCGCAAACGAAGGCGAGGTTAATATTCAGCTTGTTAATCCAGCTAAACGACCGAAAACAACTGACGAATATGTAGAATGGCTGACTCCGTTGGTTCAACAGAATATAAATTTCCCGGGCTTGAAAATGAAAGTCTTTCACACAAAGCTTAAAGGAATTAAACAAACCGGCGATTTTGATATTGAGGTTGAAGTAATTGCTCCTCGCAGCGAACCTATTGAAAATATTTATGAAAACGCAACACGTGTTTCCGGATTGCTAAAACAAGTTGACGGGCTTACAGGAATTGATGTTTCAATTGATATTACAAAACCGGAGTATCAAATATTTGTTGATAGAACAAAGGCAATTGATCAAGGTTTGAGTGTAAACCAGGTCGCGAACACAATCAAATC
>MNYQ01000237.1 GCA_001873185.1 Ignavibacteria bacterium CG2_30_36_16
CAGGTTTTTCACCACGCAAACAAAACGTAACTTTATATATTAGAGTTTCTGCAAAATAAATTTTTCAGGTTAATGTCATTTCGACCGAAGGGAGAAATCTCATGTTCTTAAGAGATTTCTCAGTCGAAGACTCCTTCGAAATGACAGAGAAGCTATTTTGCAGAAACTCTATTATAGCTGGATTTGATAAATATGAAGATTTAATGAACAAGCCGGGAAAATATAAAACAGGATCATCATGCTTATATTTAAATAAACTTGGCGATGTTGATATTAAAGTTTTAACTGCATTAATTAATGACTCAATTAAATTTCTTAATAGTAAATACATCTAAAAAATTCTTGCATTTACTTCAGCGCTCAATTATTTTGCGACCTATAAAAATCAACCAGACACAATTTTTTAATTTATTTAGGAGCGGTTTATGAAATCCGGTTTACGGTTCTTTGTTTTTGTTCTTTTTGCCATCTCGGTCTTTAATGTTAATGTCAGTGCACAAGTTGAATTATGGACGGATATTTCTGAATCCAGCATTATAGTTACAGGAGAAAAACTTATTAATCCCTCGGTTTACAGAACCGTAGCCTTAAATGTTGATGAGATGAAAGCGTTATTAGACAGCGCGCCTCTTGAATTTACGCGTGAAGCTATTAATAATCCTATTGTAGTTTCTCTTCCAATGCCTGACGGTGCATTTCAAAGTTTTTATTGCGTCGAATCGCCTGTTATGCATCCTGATTTAGCATTAAGATATCCTGAAATTAAAACATACTTAGGGCAGGGAAAAGAAGATAGGAGTAAAAATGTTAGATTGGATTTTACTCCTCACGGATTTCATGCAATGATCCTCTCACCTGAAGGAAATGTTTTTATTGATCCTCACAATAAAGGTGACATCGAAAATTATATTGTGTATTACACAAAAGATTTTCAAAAACAGGGCGCAGTTAGAGAATGCGAATTGTTAATTGAGGAGAGCAGACTGCCGGAACTAAACTATCTAAATGAAATTAAAACATTTTCCACATCCGGTCCGGAGTTAAGAACCTACCGCCTTGCACTTGCTGCTACCGGAGAGTATACCCAATTTCACGGCGGCACTGTAGCGCTCGGGCTTGCAGCCGTTGTAACTACCGTTAACCGCGTTGTAGGCGTATATGAAACCGAAGTTGCAGTACGAATGATATTGATAGCTAATAACGATCAGCTAATTTTTACAAATAGCGGCACCGATCCATATACAAACAACAACGGCAGCACAATGCTTTCTCAAAATCAAACTACGGTTGATAACATCATTGGAAGCGCTAATTATGATATCGGACATGTTGTAAGCACAGGCGGCGGCGGTGTTGCATATCTTGGAGTTGTTTGCGTAAGTGGTTGGAAAGCACGCGGCGTCACAGGCTCTTCTCAACCAATTGGAGATCCGTTTGATATTGATTATGTAGCTCATGAAATGGGACATCAATTCAGCGGCAACCATTCATTTAACGGTACGGCTGGCTCGTGTAGTGGCGGAAACAGAAACGCCTCTACGGCTTACGAACCGGGAAGCGGAACAACTATTATGGCGTATGCAGGTATTTGCGGCGCTCACAATACTCAGACTCACAGCGACCCATATTTTCATACAGTAAACTTTGATGAGATTGTTAATTATACAAACTTCGGAAGCGGTAACGGTTGTGCTGTTATTACTAGCACCGGAAATAATGCGCCATCAGTTAATGCGCTAACCGGCGGATTTTATATTCCTAAAAGTACACCGTTTGCTTTGACCGGTTCGGCAACCGATATTGACGGTGATCCCTTGACATATAGTTGGGAAGAGTTTGATCTCGGTGCGGGCGGCGCGCCAAACTCACCAAGCGGAAATGCACCGATCTTTAGAGTATTTAATCCAACATCTTCACCAACGAGGACGTTTCCTAAATTATCTTCACTGCTTAATAACTCGTCAGTAATAGGCGAAATACTTCCGACTTATTCGAGAAATTTAACGTTCAGACTTGTTGCAAGGGATAACAAAGCAGGTGCCGGAGGTGTCAGCTACGCTTCGGTTGCTTTTGCAGTTGACGGAAATTCAGGTCCGTTTTTAGTAACATCTCCAAACACAAATGTATCCTGGCCCGCAAATTCATCACAAGAAATTACTTGGGATATTTCAAATACAAACGCAGCGCCCGTCAACTGTTCAAACGTAAATATTCTTCTTTCTGTTGACGGCGGGAATACTTATCCGTTTACTCTCGCTTCTAATACTGCTAACGACGGCATTGAAGCAGTGTTAATGCCGGATAATCCATCGGCAACTGCACGCATTAAGGTTGAAGCTGCTGATAATGTATTCTTCGATATATCCAATGTTAATTTTACTATCGACCAGGCGGTGCCGGTTGAACTTTCTTCCTTTACCGCAAAGTTGATTGACGGAGGCGTGAGAATAGAATGGGTAACTGCCACCGAAACAAATAATTCTGGCTTTTCTTTGGAAAGAAGCAGAGATGAACAAAACTTTAAAGAAGCTGTTTATAAAAAGGGTAAAGGCACTACAACAACTTCTAATATTTACAATTATATTGATGAAGCTGTTGGGTCGGGAGTTTATTATTATAGACTTAAACAGATTGATCATAATGGTTCGTTCAAATATTTAAGTGTTATTAAAGTGGATATTGGTGCGCCGAAACAATTTTCATTAGAGCAAAATTATCCAAACCCTTTTAATCCTTCCACGAGTATCAAATTTAATTTACCGGAAAGAGGAGTTGTAAACCTTGCAGTCTTTGATGTACTCGGTCGCGAGGTAGAAGTGCTTATTAATGAAACAAAAGAAGCCGGCGCTTACGAAATAACATTCGATGCTAAGAATTTAACAAGCGGGATTTACTTTTATCAACTTAAAACAAATTTGTTCAGCAAAACCAACAAAATGATTTTGGCAAGATGATGAATTGATGAGAACTTGATTTTTATAATTAGAATACGAAAGATGAAAAACAGAAGTTAGGAGTTAGAAGTCAGCAGAAATTCAGTTTGAATTTTAACTCCTAACCGTTGCAGATCAGTGAATAGTAATTTGAAAAAATAAAACGATTAAAGGTTTTATGATTCGAAACTGCGGAGTTTATCGGTTAAATTCACTTCACTTTGTTCACTTAGTAACTTTTTAATTTGTTCTTCCGAGAAAGCATTTAAATATTTTGTTTCGATATTTAGCGCCGGGCGAATTACTTGAGAATGATCGCTGATCTTCGAAACTCGTGGCTAAAGATAAAGCAAAAGTCATTTGTCAGATTGAATATGGAATCAAAGCTCAGCGCAAATTTCTTTTACTTTTTCTTTTTGAATTTTCCCGAGTGGAGTTTTTGGCAGTTCGTCTAAGTAAAATATTCGGCGCGGAATTTTATAATCTGCTAAGCGTTCGCGTAAAAATGTTTGTAAAACTTCAACGCTTATTTTTTCGTATAACGTAATTGCCGCTGCCGGTATTTGCCCCCATTTGCTATCTTCTAGTTGAAACACAACCGCTTCTTTTATCCCGGAATAAGAAAGCAATACTTCTTCAATCTCAAAAGGATTGATATTCTCACCTCCCGAAATTATTAAATCTGTGCGACGCGCTTCGACAAATAAATATCCTTCCTCATCCAGATGACCAAAGTCGCCCGTCAAATAAAAATCATCGATAAATTTACTTTTATATTCTTCTTCATTGTTTAAATAATTAATGAAAAGTGTGGGCGACTTAACAGCAATTTCTCCACTTTGGTTAATTGCAAGTTCTCTCCCCTTGTCGTTTAATATTTTTATTTCAACCGAAGGAAGCGGTTTACCTGCAGAATTTATTTTATCATCATCTTTTTTAAGGGCTGTAATTAATGATGCCGTTTCCGTAGAGCCGTAAACTTTTACCGTATTCCAGCCATTCGCTTTTGCGCGGCTAATTATTTCCTGAGAAATAAATCCACCGCCGATTAGAACCTGCTTTAGCGAATCGACAGGCTTTATTCCGTTTTCAATAAAATTATTAAGCTGTGCCGGGACAAATGATGCATAAGTCGGGCGGAATTCATACATCGCATTTAAAAGAAATTCATTCTTAATTTCATCCGGGAGAATAACTGCCGAGCCGGTTAAAAATGCTCGAATAAAAATTTGAAATCCACCGATGTGATAAAAGGGAAGACTGGCAAGCCATCGTTCACCGCTTTGATAATTAAAAAATGTAAGACCAATTTTAAGGCTGTTCGTTAATGAATTGAATGAATGAACTACAGCTTTTGGTTTTCCGGTAGTTCCGGAGGTAAACATTATTAAAGCCGGAGAAGATGAGTGCATATCTACAGAAAAGTAACCCTGCTGAGTTAAACTTGCGTATTCGTCCATACATATTTTAATCCGGTCGCAAAGATCAACATCTCTATTCGTAAGTAAAAATTTTATTCCGGCAAAATTTAATTCTCTTTCCAACTCCGGTGCAGTTAGTCGAATATTAATTGTAACAGGGACAGCGCCGATATTCCATAAAGCCATTATGGAAAGAATAAATTCTATGGAATTATCTGCAATAATACCCACGCTGCTATTTTGTGTTATCCCTTTTTGAATTAAATAATTAGAAACAGCGGAAGACTTATTGATAAGTTCCTTATAAGATAATTCTGTTGTTTCGGAAATTATGGCTGGCGATTCAGGGTTAAGAATTAAATTATTAGCAATAGTATCTTGAAACAGTAACAATTTATTCATGTCTGGTTTAGCCAAGTTTAATCTTTCCATTTACTACAGGATATGGATTTGGGAATAGATCATTTTTAAAATAATCATCAACACCGAGACCGTGCGCAGTGTTTTCGTTTATAAGAGAAGCGGCAAACAATGCATACGAACGACCTACGACGGATTCTAATGAAGAACTAACTACACACTTCAAATTATGTTTTATTGCTTCATTATAAATCGAAAGCATCGGGATTATGCCCCCAAGTAGCATTGGCTTTAGAATCAATACATCAGCGGATTTGTTTTTTATTATTCCGGCAGCATCTTTGATCGTGCGGAGTGATTCATCCGCTGCAAGTGGAATGCTGCATGTTTTTTTTAACAAGCCAAAATATTTTATGTTAGAAACGGGCTGTTCTACATACTCAATGCTAAATTGTTTTAATTCGATTAAGTGCTGTTCCGCTTCATCTAAACTCCAAACGCCATTCACATCAATACGAATATTTAAATTGTCATTTAAATTTCTTACAGCTTTAACACATTTAAAATCTTTTTCGAAATCTTCTCTTCCAACTTTCAGTTTTATTGTGCGAAATCCCTCCAGGATAAACCGGGCAGCTTTTTCTTTTGTTTGTTTCGTAGTTAAAAAACCAATAACAGCATTAACATTTACAAACCGTTTTGACGATAATTTGAAGGCTTCATTCAGTGAGATATTTTTCTTCGAACAGATATAATTAATGAGCGCCTGTTCAAGCCCGTGCTTTAGCGCTGGTAAATTATTAAACTGCGATAAGCTGAGTTCAACGGTTTTATAAGCATCGTTAACGTCAATATAAAATTTTGTGTTCAAATTGTTAACTACTTCAAAGGCAGCCTCGTATGTTTCGGAACCGAATTCCGGAAACGGTGAGCAGTCTCCGGTTCCTTTACAGCCTTCATCATCTTGAAGATAAATTAAAAAACCTTTCCTCTCTTTTATTTCTCCTTTAGAAGTTTTAAACGGTTTCTTTAATTGTAAAACGTAGGGCTTATATTTTAAGGTGATATTTATCATCAGAAAATAAGACCGAATGAAAATAAAAGACCATAAAGTGCTGACATTTTAGCGGTTAACTCAAGTGTTTTGTTTAAATCATTTCCGTGCAGCGTATAAATCATTTTAACAAGTTTGTAAGCGAGCGGAAGCGTTAAATAAGGGAGGAAGATCCACCCGTTAACATTGAAGATAAAAAATAAAAAGAGAGGAATAGTAAACGATACAATAATCATAAAAACATATTGGTAACGTGCAAAGGCGCGTCCGAGAATTACAACTAATGTGTTTTTGTGTGCATCTTTATCTTCCTCAAGGTCCCTATAATTGTTAACAACGAGAATGTTTGTAATTAAAGCGCCCACAGGGAGTGATGCCCAAAATGCGACGGCAGAAAGTTCTCCGGAATGCAGATAGTGCGTAAATACGGTGCCGACGATTCCGAAAAAAATAAACACGAACACATCCCCCAGCCCGTGATATGCAAGCGGATACGGACCTGCCGTATATGCAATGCCTGCAATGATAGAAGCAACCCCTATAAATAATATTATCAATCCGCCAATCGAAACGAGATACAATCCGATCAAAAAAGCGGAAAGGAAAATAAAAATAATTCCCGCTTTCATCTCGGCGGGTGTAATTAAACCGGCGGCAAGAACACGCTGCGGTCCTTTACGGCTTGCGTTATCGGCTCCGCTATAAAAATCATATAAATCGTTTGTAAAATTTGTCCCAATCTGAATTAACACCGAGCATAAAAAGGCTGCCACTGCAACAGGAAAATTAAAATTTCCTTCGCTTACTGCAAGCGCAGAACCCACCATTACCGGCACGACAGCAGCAAGTAAAGTTTTCGGTCGGCTTGCCAACAGCCAGCTTTCAATTTTAGTTATTTGGTTTTCGCTTTCACGCATAATTTATTTTATCATTTTAAAACAATAATTATAACTATGGAAGTTTTGGAAATTTACCGAAGTTCGGTTTTCTTTTTTCGAGATAAGCTTTTTTCCCTTCCTGCGCTTCTTCGCTCATGTAGTAAAGAAGAGTAGCATTGCCGGCAAGTTCCTGAATTCCCTGCTGTCCGTCAAGGTCAGCATTAAACGCCGATTTGAGCAAACGCAGCGCCATAGGACTGTGCTGCAAAATTTGTTTTGCCCACTCCACACCTTCTTTTTCAAGTTCTTTAACAGGCACTACTTTGTTAACAAGCCCCATAGCTTCAGCTTCTTTAGCGTTGTACTGACGGCAGAGATACCAGATTTCGCGGGCTTTCTTTTGTCCGACGATGCTTGCAAGATAACTTGAGCCAAACCCACCGTCAAAGCTTCCAACTTTAGGACCGGTCTGTCCGAAGATAGCGTTATCGGCAGCGATAGTTAAATCGCAAACAACATGAAGTACATGCCCGCCGCCAATAGCAAAACCAGCCACAAGTGCAATAACCGGTTTAGGAATACTTCTGATCAATTTTTGAAGATCAAGTACATTTAACCTCGGTACGCCGTCTTTGCCTATATAACCTTTGTCGCCTCGAATGCGCTGATCACCGCCTGAGCAGAAAGCGTATTTGCCATCCTTTGCTGGACCTTTACCAGTTAACAAGATTACCCCTATTTTCTGATCTTCGCGAGCATCGGCAAATGCGCTGTACATTTCGTGTACAGTTTCGGGGCGGAAAGCATTTCGTACTTCGGGTCTATTGATAGTTATTTTTGCAATACCGTCCATCTTTTCGTAGAGAATATCGGTATAATCTTTAGCCTTTATCCATTTGAACTTCATTTCAATTCCAAAATATTTAATGGTGCTAAGATATTGAAATCTTTAATTAATTAGTATTAGAAAAGCCGGGCAGGTAATAATCTCATTTATCTTTTTCCATAAAAAGACTAATCCGAGAATTACTTAAGGGCATCTCTAAAAACTTAAATTGGCGCTTTCGAAAATCCGGTTTGGCAGCATATACCCGTATTCCGTTAGCTAACGGATTACTGAGGAGACCATACTTTTTCAGCCATCCATTCAGTTGAGTCTTTGCCGCCCTAATATTCTGCCAAAGATTACAAAAAATTTAAAGCAAAGAAACTACGGCAGTAAATATGCATTAATCGGATTATGTTGATACTCGGTATGAATACTAATGTATTGTCCATCATCAATAAACGATATAGTGCCGTGTAGGGGCGTCAAGGAAGGAATTAAATCAGAAACTTGGTTTAATCCCTCTTCTATTTTATAGTCTTTAATTCCCGCAAGAATGGAGTTGTTTTCGGGGAAAGAGAACATATTTTTTAAATCACCTGAATAATTTGTAGAGTACAGCAGTACTTTTTGCCCAA
>MNYQ01000139.1 GCA_001873185.1 Ignavibacteria bacterium CG2_30_36_16
AGAATAAAATAGATTTGCGGGTCGTAACTGGAAGGATGTTATAAATGATGATCGTCAGTATAAAAACCAATAATGGAATTACAGAATGAAACCGCCAAACGTTAAACGAAAGCCCCGTGGAGGGAATCAACAGCTGCCGTGTGTAAAGGTAAAACAAAGGATAGATAACAAAAAGCAGCGGGTAGTATAAGAAAACACCATATTCGGCAAATTCCCACATTTCAAACGAAATAAGCAGTTCGTACAAAAACAAATAAAAACTGAAGATTATAACGAAGTAAAGATACAATCGTTTCTTTAAGCGAAGTTTATCTAATTGCACAAATTGCATTAAAAAAAGAATGCAAAAAGAGGCGCCAAGTATTGTTAAAAGCTGGTATATATTTATCACAATTTTCATCTAAGATTATTTTCAAATAGAAAACAAATAAAACGTTTTGTATGCCGGATACTAAAAAACGTAATTAAACAAATTGCAAAAAATTGTTTAGCCCAATTTAAAACATTTTTAGGACAGTTAATTTGTGCTGCTAAAAGTTCTCCGCGGAACAAGCACATGTAACGCGGAGAACCTTTTTAAATAATTATTTGACCAGAATCATTTTTTTATTTTTGCTGAACTCACCGGCGGATATTTTATAAAAGTAAACACCGCTTGAAAGGGAAGCCGCATTAAAAATGATATTATAACTGCCGGGTATTTTGTAATCATTTACAAGCGCCGCCACTTCCTCGCCCAACAAATTATATACTTTTATAGAAACAAAGTTTTCCTGTGAAATGGAATATCTAATAGTCGTCGCTGGATTAAACGGATTGGGATAATTTTGGTATAATTGAAACTCACTAACGGTTACTCCCGGTGCATTTTCACTAAAGGAAACACCGCCGTTACTTGTCTTTAATATCGTTCCGTAAATACCTGCTGCCCATCCTGTTTGAGAATCAAGAAAGAATAAAGATGTAAACGAATTATTTGTAGGACATGCTTGTTCTGCCCAGTTCGTTCCGCCGTCTGTTGTTTTCATAATCAATCCATATTCACCGGCAGCCCAGCCATTATTGCTGTCAGTAAAATAAACCGCCTTCAAAGATCTATCTGTTCCACTTGATTTAGCAGTCCATGTTTCTCCGCCGTCAGTAGTTTTCAAAATTATACTGAATGGAAATCCTGTTGCAGGAGCGCCGACAGCCCAGCCGTTATTTTGATCCATAAACTGAACCGAATACAAAGCATTTGAATATCCGGTGTGTTTAGCACTCCAACTCCCTCCGCCGTCTGTTGTTTTTATTACTCTCCCTTCTTCGCCAACAGCCCAGCCATTATTCATATCAATAAAACAAAGCGACCAAAGTGATGAGGTAAACCCGGAAAACTGCGGCATCCAGGTAGCGCCGCCATTCGAGGTATAGATAATTTTTCCATCCCAGCCTGCAGCCCAGCCATTATCAGCATCAAGAAAAGTAACAGAACGAAGACTGTTGTTTATACCGCTTGCCTGCTCTACCCAATCGCTTCCGCCATTAGTAGTTTTTATAATTGTTCCGTTGTCACCAACAGCCCAGCCTGTGGAAGCATCAACAAAACTTATAGACCTAAGCCACTCATCGGTTGGAGTAGTCCTTTCGTTCCAATAGGTTCCGCCATCTGTAGTAAAACATACTTTGCCAGACTGTGCGGCTGCCCATCCGGAAGTAGAATTTATAAATTCAATATCATTTAAAAAAAGAGTCGGTCCTCTCAAATTTACAACCCAATTCAAACCGCTATCGTCTGAACCGACAATTACACCATTCCAACCCACCGCCCAAATGTTGTACTGGTCGGCATAATTTACTGATAGCAAATCAAAATCTGTAAGATGGATTTGAGTTTCCCAAAAGGCTCCGCCATTAGTGGTTTTAAGAATATTGCCCTGCTGACCTACTGCGCATCCATGATTCAGGTCGATAAAATCCACAGAAAAAAGTCAATCATAATAATTGCTGGTTTGAGGTGACCAGTTATTTCCACCGTCAATGGTTTTAATAATTGAACCGGATGCCCCAACAGCCCAGCCGTTCATTGTATCAACAAAACAGACAGAACGGAGATTGTCACCCGTTGGAGATGGTTTAATCGACCAGTTTTCTCCACCGTTGGTTGATTTCAGAATTGTTCCGAAACCCCCAACTGCCCAGCAATGTTCAATGTCTAAACAATATATTGATTCTAAGTATTCGCTGGTTCCGGTTGTTTGTTCAGTCCACGTTGAACCGCCATCGGTTGTTTTCAGAATTCTTCCGTACCAACCTGCTATACAGCCGTTGTTTGCATCAGCAAAACGAACAGAAGTTAAGTTATCAATTGTTCCGCTGTGCTGCGCCGTCCATGTGTTTCCACCGTTTGTTGTTTTAACAACAGTTCCTGAATAACCAACAGCCCAGCCGAAATTTTCATCAACGAAATGGACTGATAATAAATTGTTGTTCGTGCCGCTATTTTGATAGTTCCAGTGATAACCATCCGAGTTTTTCATTATCGTTCCGCCGTTGCCTACTGCCCAACCGCTTGTTGGATTAACGAAATACACCGATATCAGTTTGTTTCCCTGCGGATAGGGGTTCTGCCAGAACCATTGTGCATTAGTAATTCCGGCAAAAAATAAAAATGCTGCAAAAAATATTTTTGTTTTCATTTCTTCGCCTTTTATTTAATTAATAACATTTTTTTACTGAGGACATACCCCGCAGTTTTTATTGTATAAATATAAATTCCGGTGGCTAAATTTTTAGGATTCCATTGAACCTGATATTCGCCCGGAGACATTTCTTGATTAACCAACTCTGCAACTTCGCTGCCAAGCACATCGTAAACCTTTAATGAAATATTTTGTACAGACGCACCGCTGTGTGTCTCTAAGAAAGGAACGCTGTAACGAATTATTGTTGATGGATTAAACGGATTAGGAAAGTTCTGGTATAAAGTAAATTTTTCCGGGTTTGCGCTTTTCGGTTTATCTTCAACGGAAACAAATTGCCCATAATTTATTGTTGAATAGTCAAAGTACGCGTCCATCGTATTTCCTCTGTCGAAACCAAATGCAAGATGACCGGATGTTAGTCTGTCGGAAGTTATATTTGTGGTACCGTTCATTACAAGTTGATCATTTGCCCACACCTTATAAACTGCAGGCGAATTTCCTTGAACTGAGAACTTTAATTTTACAGTTGTAGTTGGATTTAGTCCTGCATAATCAATTATAGTCGGTTCATAAGCATTATCTGCGTAACCGAAATACAGTGTATCGTCTTCAATAAAAAATGTAGTGTAGTTTCGGTAATCAAAAAATCTACTAAGAGAAAGTGGAGCATCGTGTGTTGCGCCGCCGCCGCCTTCAATTTCAATCTCAAAGTCGGTTACAGCACCCGCCGGTGATGCTACATAAAGAGATGTTTCTGAAGATCCGCTGTAGTTGAAATTTAATCTTCCGTTGTTGATTGTTAAAGATTGTGCAAGATTATCAAGGTCTCCAAATCTAAACCAGGGTGAGTTTATATCATTAAAGTCGTCGTTAAAAGTTCCGGGTGTGGCAATCATTGGGTTATATCTGATATCCACTTCATCTAATGACCAATCTATTGTGCTGCCTGACGAACCGATAACGTAGGCTATCATCTGACCATAAAATAGTCCTTCATCAACATTGGTTAGTTGACCGGTATAAAAAATATTTCCGTTGGCATAAGCACTTAGGCTTAAATTATTTCCCGATCGCGTTGCGTCTAATTGCATAGTATTCATAGAATCCGGAATTGGAATAGTAATTAATTTAATCACATTCGATTGAGAAAATGATTGAATATCTTCTGCATATATAATCGAGATAGAATCCCCTTCTATGTTATAAGCAACCAACGATTTGAAACCCATCCTTCCAAAACCGCCGCCGTCTATGCCGCTGGGCTCATCCCCCATTTTAACCTTAAATGAAAAATCATCCTTTGCAGCCCCGATTGGTAGAATCATGTGAATCACATCGTCATCCGGTGAGGTTAAGTGTAACTGCCCTCCCTGAACTGTTATAGTGGCATTCGGAGCAAGAAAGCCCCAACCGGGATTGCTGCCGCCATCGAATGTTTCATAATATCTATTAGAAGTTTGTAATGTAGTGTTAACAGCCGGCACATAGGAAAGCGCCGCATAATTAAAATATGCGTCTATATTATTTCCTCTGTCGTACCCGATGGCAAGCCTGCCCGCTTTCAACCTTTCGGGTAAATTATTTAAAGTGCCGCTAATAACAAGCTGATCGTTAGCCCATGCTTTATATACAGCAGGCGCGTCGCCCTCAATTGAAAATTTAAGTTTTGATAATGTTTGAGGATTTATTGCCGCAGCTTGAATTATATCCGGTTCCAATGAGTTACTTGCATAGCCAAAGTAGAGTGTGTCATCTTCTATAAAAAATGTTGTGTAATTTTTGTAATCGAAAAATCTGCTCATGTTAAATGGAGCATCGTGAGTATGTCCTCCGTTTCCTTCTACTTCAATTGAAAAATCTTTAACCGCGCCCACAGGTGGAGTTGCAAAGAACGCAGTTTTTGAAGATCCATTATAAATAAAATTTAACCTGCCGCCGTTTATATTTACTGATTGGGCAATGTTATCAAAATCGCCAAATCTAAACCAGGGGGAATTAGTGTCATCAAACTCATCCAAAAATACTCCTGCTGTTTGTATAAAAGGATTATAACTAATGTCTACTTCATCTAATGACCATTCCTTCAAACCGGGACCATCAATCGGATCGAGCATCATAACCATATTGCCGCTAAATAATCCTTCGTCAACATTGTTCAACTGTCCGTTATAAAAAACTACATCATTAACATAAGCATTGATGATTAGGTTATTCCCCGATCTAATCACATCAAGCTGAAGACTATTAACATTAGCAGGTATAGGATATTTTACAAGTGTTGTTAAATTGGGATTGCTGTATGATTGGATATCATCAGAAAAAACAACAGTAAGCGAGTCGCTAAAAAGGGGATCGGAAAAAAGAATTGCTACGAGAGATTTGAACCCCGCTCTTCCAAATCCTCCACCCTCTAAACCGGAACCGGTGCTGCCCGGTTTTATCTTAAAAGAAAAATTATCTTTCGAAGCCTCCGTCGGCGGTAAAATATAAACAAACTCATCGCTGTTTGAAACAAATTTTAGTTCCCCGTTTTGAGTAGAAATATTGGCATCTGTTGAAGTAAACGCCCAGCCAGTTTCGTTATTGTTATCGAATGTTTCGTGGTATCTGCTCGTTTGTGGAAGAGATACAGAAATGGTAAATAGTACAATTAAAAAGGTTCTCAGCACATAATTCATAATAACCTCCGAATGGTTAATTTCTATAGAAGGAGCAAATTCGAAATTAATTGTATCGAATCAGTCTCATTCCAAGTTATTTGGTTGAAAAATTCAGATTCCTTAAAATAAAATTACAATTTATTATCTATATTTAATATTGTCAATGATGCACGTGAGTCATTTTGTTTTGGGTTTAAACAGACCCATCCCTGGAATGCTTAATAAAATATTCCGGGGATGTGTAATGCTAATTTTATGTTTTTGTAAAAATCCTTTTCTTTCTTCATTTCATATGCATTTAACGTTATCTCAGAAGCATCATTTTTTTTGTTATAAAATTGCTGCCATATGTAATCTTGTAAAAATAAACTCCTGAGCTTAATCCCGCAGAGTTGAAATTAACCTCGTAATTACCCGGCGCTTTTTCTTCGTTTACAAGTGTGGCAATTTCGTTTCCGAGCACATCGTAAACTTTTAATGAAATATTTTGTACAGACGCACCGCCGTGCGTCTCAATGAAAGGAACGCTGTAACGAATTTTTGTTGTTGGATTAAACGGATTGGGATAACAATTATAAAGAATAAATTCATCTGGTAATTGCGGTTCATTTTTTACATCTGTTACAATCTGATGCTTGAAAATATACAAACCGTCGTTTCCATCGGCAAGAAGAACATGAACGGTACCGCTGTTCTTGTCTTTCTCTGAAGTAAATGCTTTTACGCCTACAGCATTTCCGTTAGTTTCCTGTTGTGCTACTTCAAGAGGGTTTTCAGGGTTTAGAATATCGAAAATGCGCAAGCCATTATCTTCATCTGCTACATACATGTACTTTTGTAAAATCGATACATCGACTGCTTTTCCATCTATTTCATCTACCAATTTCAAAACCGGATTGGATGGATCGGAAATATCTATTATCCCCACACCAACCTCACCGCAGGCAACATAAGCGTAGTCGCCGTTCAATCCAACCCTACGTGCATAGCTGCCGATAGACACGGAACCAATTTCTACGGGAGAGTTCGGATCACTTATGTCTATTATAATCAAACCATCACCCCCGCATGCTGCGTAGGCGTAATTGCCGCGTATTGTAACCGACTGGCAATATCCGATTGTATTTATAAAACCAGCCTCCACCGGATTTTCTCGATCCGAAATATCAATAATTCTTAAACCTCCAAAATCATCTGCAACGTATGCATAATCGCCTTCTACCACCACTCCCATTGCTTTTCCCGGAGTATTATAAGTAGATTCGACAATCACATCAGCGCCGTGATTCTCGAATCTGGATATTCTCAAACCATTATAACCATCTGCAGTAAGTGCTTCATCTTTACCATCATTCCGCTTCCTTAGCAGTATGTCGAATGTTTGAGATGATGAATTTCCATATATTTGTGTTCGATATCCCGAAGTGGCTGCCCATTGGAATCTATAGAAGGATACTCCCGCTGATTGTTGAGCGGTTGCTATGGTTTCATCCAGGACGGATACATTTCTCGAAAAACCGCAGGTTGGATAATCATCAAACGGTTGAGGCACAGGTTGGTATTCAAAGTCCAATATTTTAGCTCCTTTCTCTTCATCCGCAACAATGACAAAATTTCCTTTCTGTACAGCGGTTCTTGCATTTCCATCAGTATTGAATTGACCAACCTGATTCGGAGTGGTAGGATTTGTAATATCAATAACTGCAATTCCGTCTATCCCTCTGCCGACGAAAGCATAATTATCACCCAAATAAACACCTTCTAGAAAACCTCCTTGATTAAATGCCCCAACTTCGATAGGATTTGCAGGATTACTCACATCAAGTACCCTTAAGCCGCTAAACATATCAATAACATAAGCGTGATTATTCTTTACTTCGATATCCAGCGCGGGACCGGTTGTTTGGTGAGAACCAATAGGTGTGGGGGTTGCGGGATTACTCACATCAAGAATTTTTACTCCATTTGTTTGATCGGCTATATAGACGTTGCCATTTTCGTCAACCGCAATTCCATTTACGCTCCCTCCTGTAAAGTAGCTGCCAAGTTGAGATGGGTTAGCCGGAGTGGTTATATCCCAAACTGCCATACCCGCAGGACCATCAGCAATGAATAATTTGTTTGTGTCTGCGCGGATTTGATTGGCAAAACCGGGAGTATCGAATACTGTAATAGTTTGTGGATTTAACGGGTCTGTTATGTCAATTATAGTGACACCGGCTTTACCGAGAGCTGCGTAAACGTAATTATTAATTAATTGAATATCATAAACTACACCGGGAGTAACAGTTCGTCCAAGAAAAAATGCTTGATTGGTATCCGTGTACTGAATGAAGTCGATATTACCCCCGTTTCCAACCGCTGCAATATTTGCATTAGCATCTACCGCAAAACATGGTCCGTCGGCAAATCTAAATTCGAGATTTAAAGTATCCCAAAGTGCAGGTTCAGAAAAAATAGTTATTTCATGATTTACGGCTTGATCCAGTGTAACCAGAAGTTCCGCTGCGGCATGCGAATGAATGAGAGTGGTTAATAAAAGCGCGTAAAGAGAAAATATTCTAAAAGATTTCATATTAACTCCTTTTGATGTTATTTTAAATAAAGCCTGAAGTATTTTCCATATTTGTTTTTGTTATTGAATAATTTATTTTATAAATATTTGTTTTCCGAGTGCTTTGCAATTTTCAACAAAATATAATGATTTTCTATTTATTTCACTAATATTAATTTTTTTGTTGCAGTAAAACTGCCAAATTGAAGCTTGTAAAAATATACTCCGCTACTGTATTTACTTCCGTCAAACTCAACCTCATACACCCCCGGTGCTTTTTGTTCGTTTACAAGTGTTGCCACTTCATTACCGAGTACATCATAAATTTTCAAAGTAGTAAATCCAAAATCCGAAATCGTAAATTTTATTTTGGTTGTTGGGTTGAATGGGTTTGGGTAGTTTTGGTGAAGTAAATTGGTTGATGGTACAACGAACTGAGATTTCTTTACATCTAGAGCGATACTGTCGATAATGATTCTTGCAATTGTTCCATATTTACCAACTGTAAAGCCAATATTTTTGTTTGGAAAGTGAATAGAATTTAATGGCGCAGTAATAATTGAATTAACTTCTGTCCAGGTTATTCCCCCATCCGTGGTTGTTGCTAAAGAAGAATTTCCGGTGTGCTGTGAGGTGAATGCAACATATCCTTCGTTTGAATCGATAAATATAATATCATTTATTTTGGGAAGAGCATCGATTTGAAAACCGCTCCAAGTTTGTCCGGCATCAGTGGTCTTGAAAATTTTTCCATGCCAGCCTGCAACAAAACCTGTATCCCGGGAAACAAAAAACACAGAATTAAAGGAACTACTGTTGCTCAGATTTAGTTTTAACCAACTGTTTCCACCGTCAGATGATTTTAATATTCCCCCCTGATAACCGTCTCCAAATCCAACAACATACACTTCTGAAGTTGTAGCACAAAAAACATCCTTAAACTCATTCGCCGGAAAACCGTGATTCACTATAGACCAATTTTCACCGGCATCGGTTGTCTTTAGTATTAAACCTTTGCCGACAGCAAATCCAACATTTGGTTCAGTAAAATGCACAGAATTTAAAAAGGTAGCGGAGTTGCTATATTTTATCGTCCAGCTCATTCCGGCATCGGTTGTTTTAAATATTCTGCTTCTTTCAGCCAAAACAAAGCCGGTATTAGAAGATGTAAAAATCAGCGAATTTAAACGTCCGCCTATTCCGCTGTTTATTTTAATCCACTCGTTTCCTGCATTAGTTGTTTTCCAGATTTTTCCATCCGGGGTTCCCGAAATATAACCAACTTTAGAATCAGTAAAATAAACCGATGAAAAATTTTCTATATGCCCTTTTGTTTTATCACTCCATGTAGAACCTCCGTTAGTAGTTTTATAAATTAAACCTCCGTCACCAACAATTAATCCTGTTTCGGCAGTTGAAAAGGATACTCCTAAAAAATTCGCATAAAAATTTGAAGGATTCCAGACAGAGATTTCCCATGACTCACCTCCATCAGTTGTCTTATAAATCATTCCGTTCTCTGCGCATGCATACCCAGTTAACTGATTTAAAAAATATATTGATTGGATAGCACTTGCATGCGATCCCGGATGTTTAATAATCCAGTTTTCACCCATGTCGGTGGTCTTAGCAATTATACCCATTCCCCCGCCTGCATAACCCGTACAAGAATCAACGAAAAAGATTGAGTAAATGCCTAAATCGTTAACTAAAGCAGACGGCGACCAACTTAGTCCTCCATCCACAGTCTTCCAGATTTTTCCAATACCAGAAATAAATCCAACGCTATCATCAATAAAGTGAACTGAAAAGAGACTTGAGTTAAAAGAATGAGTAACATCCACCCACGTATCGCCTCCATCAATTGTTTTGATGCAGCTTGAACCGCCTACTGCATAACCACAGTTTTCACTTGTAAAATAAACCGATACCACATCACGATTAGTGTTTTTATAATTCCAGGTAATTCCCCCGTCAGTTGTTTTAAGCAATGCCTCGTTAATACCTGCAGCATAACCGGTGAACTCATCAACAAAATGAAATGAAAGAAGATTATAATCAAAACATGAATTTTGAATTGACCAATTTTCACCGCTGTCAGTAGTTCTTATTATTAAACCTTTGTCACCAACGGCTATACCAATACTTTCAGAAATAAAATGAATATCCCGTAAAGTATTTGCAGATGGATAAGGATTTAAATACTCCCACTGAGAAAATAAAGTTGTTGTTAGTCCGAGAAAAACGAGAAATAAATTTTTCATAATCACCACCAATATTATTTTATTAAAACTAATTTTTTTGCCGAGCTAAACGAGCCGGCAGTAATTGTATAAATATAAACCCCGCTCGAAAGCGTCGAAGCATCAAACTCTACAGAATAAATTCCCGGAGATTTTTCTTCATCAACAAGCACGGCAACTTCATTACCGAGTATATCATAAATTTTCAAAGTAGTATATCCAAAATCCGAAATCGTAAATTTTATTTTGGTTGTTGGATTAAATGGATTGGGGTAGTTTTGACTTAAGCTAAAATCGAGTATGCGCGGTTCATTGTTAATACCAACAACATCAGTTATAAAATGTCTTCCATTGATATAAGCTTCTTGAAGGACGGTAGACTTATACTCATCATACTGCGGATAATTTAAATTTTGTTTTTGATAAATAAGCCCGATTGAATCTTTGAGAATATAATAAGATTCCGCATTCATTACAGAAGAATATGTCCTTTCCTCCGAGCTTATAAAAAACTTGCCGGTAATAATATTCGTTGTATATTTAACCTTGTGGTTCTGCCCGAACCTGCTGTCGAATAAAATATCATTAATTTTTTTATCAACGTTTTCAATAATGTATTCTTTGGGTCCGATTATTGAATCATACAAATATAAATTCGGGTCGTTAACATCGAATCTGTAATAATTTTTGAATCCGGAAAGAGTATTTTCAATTTCAAAATACTTTTTATTGTTTACCGTTATGGAATCTCCGTTTTGCACCAACCAAAAACTCCGGACAAAAATACTATCATTTGATCCAGCCGGGAAATAATACTCATTGTATTTCCATTTGTTATTTACCGCAAACGGCAGAAAAGATTTTTTAGGATATTCAATTTTTATGTAACCGGATTCGGGAACGTATTCAATATTATTCTGAAGATATTTTGTCTTTACAATATATCTATAGTTAATAGAATAGCCGTCTTCGAGCAGATTGAAATTGAATGACTCTCCCGTAAAAGAAAATTTGCCCAATCCTGCTATGTAAGTACCTGAGATAGTATCAATATTTAAAATATTATTATTCTTTTTATAAAACCATTCAACCCACATTTTGTCTACAAATTGTACCGCTCCTATTGAATGCGGGTGCGAGGGAACTATTTTGCCTATGATAAAATTATAACCAGATGATACATTCTTGGGGTATAGTGAATCTGCTATTGTAGTTTTATAACGCAAATTGTTTGGCGGTAGACCCATTAGAGAATAATCAATAACATAATAAAAGTTTGATGTGTAAATATTCGGATAATTGGACATATAAATTGGTCCGATATTCTGAGTAAAATAGCAATTACCATTAGATAAAAAACCTTTAGAACTAAATGTTGTGTCTAAAAAATTGAAATGGTAATCAAGTACTCTTGCATTTCTGAATGTTCCGTCAGGGGCTATTTGGAAATATGTATAATCGTGTAGTTTTGTAAAATCAATTACAATGTATTCGGTTTCTCCAATTCGCCCAAATAGTATTTTACTGTTTTGATCAAAATGAAACAGAAAATTTGTTCCGTAATCAGCAAGATTTTCAATTCTAAAATATCTACTGGAATTTATGAAAGTATCCGATACAACCTTTACGGTAGTTAATGAATAAGTATGAGTAGGGGTTGTGAGGTTTACTTTTAAATCTCTTAAATATTGCCATGTATTGCCAACTTCTAGTGGAAACCAATTTTGCGCAAACGAACTTCTGTAAAACAGAAGCATAAAAAGAGTAAAAAAGATTCTTAAAAATATTTGATGATATTTTTTCATTTTAGTACAATCATTTTGTTAGATATAGTTTTGGAACCGGCTGCAAGCCGATAAATATAAACCCCGCTCGAAAGTTTACCCGCATTAAACTCAACCGAATAATTTCCCGGTGATTTTTCTTCATCAACAAGCAATGCAACTTCATTACCAAGTACATCATAAACTTTTAGTGAAACATGCTGCGTACCGCCTACTGCAAATTGAATAGTTGTTGTTGGGTTGAATGGGTTGGGGTAATTTTGGTAAAGTTTAAAACTAATGTTTTTTATTCCATCAGATTTTACACCCGTTGGATCGAGATGAAAAACAAGATAACCGGTTTCCGGATTTACTGCATATGTTGGAATAATTCCTCTATCGTTTGAATAAAATCTATAATTGAGATCGTATGTATTGTAATAAAATGAATCGGGAAAATAAATATTATCTATAAAAAAATTAGAGTTTGGCTGGTGATTTAAATGCTTTCTAAAAGTTTTGGTTGAGTCAGAGCCTTTTGAAAAAAAGTATTCTATTTCCACACTGTCAACAAAAAATATACTCCCTTGCGGGGTAGAACCACTTTTATCGTAAGGATGATTCGCCGTTATCCCGATTGTAAACATAGAATCATTTTGAATAAAGGCTGCTTCAATATTTATTGTGGGAACATAATTTGCTTTATAGAGAAACAACGAATCGCCAATTTTTATTTTTGCTTGAATTATATTAGAATTTCTTTGGTAACTAGAACCCATCGGTCCGGTTTCTGTATAATACGAATAACTATAACCCACAGAATCATTATAATGTTTCCATTCCCTTCCCCAAAATACCGGACTGTATTCTGTAGATTTATAATACCTTTTGTGACCGAATAGATCTTTATAACCATCCCCAACCGTTATTGTAATATTCCCGGATTGAAAAGTTTGACCAGCTTTTAAATTAAAATCCATCCACAATACATCACCGGTGACCCCATATCTATACATTTTATTATCTTCGTATCGGAAAAAATTATTAAAACCGCTCCCATTAATACGGTAGTACTTTATATCCGAGATAAGGGTATCATAGAGTACATTTATTGCCATTAGACTGTATGAGCTTGAACTTGATATTCCGTTATATGAATAAGAGTAACCAAGATACTGCCAAGCGTTGCCGACAGCAAGAGGGAAATAATATTCCCCCTGATAAGGATTATGGTCTTCTTTGTATAAACCGTTAAATGAAGGTGTCCCAAAGTTTAGAATGAATGTTGTTGAATCTTTTATGGCAATACTAAGCACATCCCACCCGGGAAAAACTTTTTGCCATGTAATACCGCCATCTTTACTTGAATAATCACCTGCAAATATTTCATTCTCTATGGATGAATATTTTATGTCATTTAATCCTGCACCATAATTAAAACTATAGCTAAGCGTCCAGGTATTACCGTTATCAGTTGATTTATAAATGTCTTTAGCCGCTAAATAGATAACGCTGTCGGATTGGGCGCGTTCAATCGCATTTATACTTTCATTTGCAGCAGAGATTATTTTTTGATTCCAGGTTTGACCTCTATCTTCAGAAATATATAGACTCCCCATATAAGTTCCGGCAAAAAATTTGTAACCGATAATTTTAACGTTTATAATATTTTTGTTTAATAAATTTATGGATATCCAGGTGCTGCCGAAATTTGATGATATATATACACCGCTTGATTTAGTTCCGAGCAATAAATAAGATGAATCCGGCAGTTCGGCGTACGCAATTGAGTTTATCCTCGATGGAAAAGTTTTTAACAAATTAAATGAATTTCCCAAATCATTCGAAATAAAAAATTTACCGTTATCGCAGCCAATAAAAATAGTATCTCCTTTGGATTTAATAGCAGTTAAACTAACACCGACAGATAGTATTTCTTCCCAATCGTCCCCATCATTAGTAGAACGATACGCCTTTTTATTGCTTTCACTTAAAGCATAAAAAACACCATTTGTTGAAAATTCTATAAGTGAAAAATGATGATTTGTTAATGGCGCCCAATTCATTAATTGTGCGTTAATAAATGGATGAAAACAAATTAAAAACACAAAAAGCAAATAACTCTTTTTCATAACCCACCTCATTTTAATAAAATCATTTTGTTTGATGAAGATAATTCTCCAACTGTCAGATAGTATATATACACACCGCTTGGTAAATCCTTACAATTAACTTCAACCTCATACTCACCGGCGGGTTTATATTCATTTAGTTGTGTCGAGATTTCATTACCCAATATATCAAATATCTTAAGACGAACTTTTGATCCATTATCTCCGGGAGGAATAGTAAATTTTATCTTTGTTGTAGAATTAAATGGGTTTGGGTAATTTGGGCTTAAATTTAGTTTAGCCGGTAATGTATTATGAATTTTGCTTGAAGATATAGGTTCGGATAGCCTGAATACTCCTTCACTTGTACCGGCAAAAACAAATTGATCCGTAAAAGCGAATGCATAAACGTATATATCTGTTAATCCATCATTAAACGATCTCCAGCTGCTGCCAGAATTTGTAGAGATAAATATCCCGCCTCCGCTTGTACCGGCAAAAATATAATTATCGGCGTTTGTTGCAAGTGTATTAATTTTGAAATTAGTTAAACCTGAATTTACTTCTTCCCAGCTAATTCCATTATCCGTCGAACGGAAAATACCTGAGTCAGCAGAACCGGCATAAATAAAATCATTAGAATCAACCAATAATGCATTAATTTGCTTTGATTTCATTCCTTCACTTCTTTGTTCCCAGGAAGCGCCATTATCGGAAGAATAAAAAGCTCCGAAAAGCTTTGAGGAAGCCCAAATATCTCCTAAAGAATTTGTAACGAATGAATAAACATCTCCGGGATCAACAGGAGGATTTGATTTAAACCAGTTTAGCCCATCATCGGTAGAGAGATAAATTCCACCATAAGCCCCAACAAAAATTGTGTTCGTTTTATTGATGAACATTGAACGAGGATATTGCGGGCTGCTACTTAGGTGGTTCCATGAATTTCCATTATTCGTAGAGTAAAAGATACCATCCCAAGTAGAGCAATAAATTGTACCGCTCGAATTTTTGACAATTGCATCAACCGATTCATCCGGCAATCCATTACTAATTTTCAGCCATGTATTGCCAAAGTCTGTTGTTTTAAATATTCCTAACCCTGCGTAGGTTCCGGCATATAATTCATTATTCGAACCGATTAGAAAAGATTCAACAAAGGTGTATAAAAAATTATTATTTATTTCCTGCCAGGTATTGCCCTCATTTATAGATTTAAAAATTCCATATTTATTAGTTCCTGCAAATAATAGATTATCATATTGTTCAATACAGAATATGAAATTATCCGGCAAGCCGGAATTAACGGATTGCCAATTTTCACCAAAATTATTTGATATATAAATACCGCCGGATGTTGTTCCTGCAAATGTTTTCCCCACAGAGTCCGTCAAAATAGATGTAATATTAAGGTTTGTAGTTAATCCGTAATTTACTTGATCCCATGTTGCCCCATTATTTGTTGAACGATATACCCCGTCTCCCGATGTTCCAGCAAAAATATAACCGTTATTATTTACGGAAATACACTGAACGGCGGAATATAATGTCCCATCATCTATCTTTGTCCAGTTCATTCCATTATCTGTAGAATGATAAATTCCATGGTTTTCAGTACCTGCAAAAATATTATCCGACAGATCTTTTGAAAGGGAAATCACTTTGTAAGAGTAAAGACCATTATTTATTTTTTCCCAGTTATCGCCATTATTAGTTGAACGAAATATCCCGGAATCTTTTGCCGCGATGAATATATTGTTTTGGGAATCAATTAATATTGATTTAATGTACGAAACTGACAAACCACTATTTATCCGTTCCCATGTAGTACCATTATCTGTTGATCGTATTAACTTGCCAAAATAAAAACCGGCAAAGACAACATTGTTACTATTTACTGCAAGTGAAACTATGTGATCATAGAAGAGCAAATCTTTGTATATTATCGTCCATGTTTCGCCATAATTTGAAGAAAAAAATAACTCTGTTGGACCCCAATACCATGCGGCGGCATATATATTTCCTTCAGTAGTAAAAGCTATAGAATTAACGGTACCCCCATGCGGTCCATTGGTTTGATGCCAATTATTCTGCGAAAAAATTTGTATGCTTAAAAGCAGCATAACATATAAGAAGTAAATAACCTTCATTTATTCTATTCCACTATATTTATTTTATTAATACCAGTTTCTTTGCGGCGCTAAACGAGCCCGCAGTTAATTTATAAATATATACTCCGCTGCCAAGCTTCGAACCATCAAACTCAACCTCATATTCTCCCGGCGCTTTTTCTTCGTTTACAAGTGTGGCAATTTCGTTTCCGAGCACATCGTAAACTTTTAATGAAATATTTTGTACAGACGCACCGCCGTGCATCTCTACAGAAGGAATTGAATATTTAATTTTTGTAGTTGGGTTGAACGGATTGGGATAATTTTGATAAAGCGCGAATTCATCGGGCAAACCAATTTCAACTTCAATTTCGTTTGAATATTCGAAGCTGCCGTCGAAATCAATTTGTTTTAATCTATATTGGTATTTGCCGGGGACAACATTCTCATCAGAATAAGAATAATACTTTCGTTCTGCAGTAGACCCCGAGCCTTTAACAAAACCAAAGGTACTCCAATTTTTATTAAACTTTGCACGTTGAACTTCGAAACCGAAATTGTTTATCTCTGTTGCTGTCGTCCAATTCAAATAAATTCTGCTCCCCGAAATATTTGATGTGAATGAAATAATTTCAACCGGTAAATTGCCGCCATTATCGGTTTTTAATATCGTTCCATTATCACCAACTATGATACCGGTGTAATCATTAATGGAAATTACATCAAGCAGGGTATAGGATGTTCCGCTTAATTGTGAATCCCATGTTATAC
The DNA here is from genome assembly GCA_001873185.1 of Ignavibacteria bacterium CG2_30_36_16. GTDB lineage: Bacteria > Bacteroidota > Ignavibacteria > Ignavibacteriales > Ignavibacteriaceae > CG2-30-36-16. The sequence goes on from MNYQ01000139.1 coordinate 16,898, forward strand.
CTCCGTTAGTTGTTTTTTTAATCGTTCCATTAGCTCCGACCGCAAATGCCGTAAAACTATCGACTAATGAAATTGAGTATAATCTTAGGTCAGTTCCACTTGATTGCCGGAACCAAGTTTCACCACCATCCAGTGTTTTTAAAATGATTCCACTATTTCCTGTAATATATCCAAGATTTACATCAAAAAAAGATACCTTTAATAAGGGAATTGTTGTATTGCTTTCTAATGAGAACCAACTTTCACCACCATTTGTAGATTTTAAAATAGTCCCGTAGTTTCCGGCTATATATCCTATTGTGTCTATAAAAAAAACGCTAAATAGATCATTTAATGTCCCGCTTTCTATTGCAGTCCAGTTTGTACCTCCATCCGTTGTTCTAAGAACAATCCCGGCTTCTCCGACGGCGACTCCATTTGTATTATTATAAAAACAGATATCTAATAAATGTGTAGTAGTTCCGCTATTGAGGATAGACCAACTCACTCCCTGATCTGTTGTTTTAATAATAGTTCCAATACGTCCCGCAGCTGCAAAAGTATTTAAATCTATAAACGTACCACCCGATAAACTTTGTGAAGTAGGTGAAGAAAGAATATTCCATGTAGAACCACCATCTAATGTTTTAAGAATAATTCCTGACCCGCCGACAATGATTCCCATCTGATTATTGGCAAATGCAATATCATTCAACAAATTTTTGGGACCGAAGACACGGGAAATCCATGTGCTGCCGCCGTTAGAAGAAACAAATATATTACCAGAGACGCCAACTGCTATTAAATCGTTTCCATTTAAATAACTGATACTATTGAATCCGTAACTGTTTGTTGAAGTAACATCCCAGTTAATTCCACCATTGGTTGTTCTCACTATTTTCGTATCATAAGAAGGCATCGGTCTGGAAATAATTACAGCATTTAGCGAATCAAGATAATCAACATTAATTAATTTAGCTGAGGTACCGCTGTTATATTCGCTCAAAGTTTCGCCGCCATTATGAGTTAAATATATTTTGCCTGCATCACCTGCTATAATTCCATTATTAGAGTCAATGAATGAAACATCATATAAATAATATTGCCAGCTAGAATTTATATGCTGAATATTCCAATTCAAACCTCCATCCGTTGTTCTCAAAATTGTTGCTGTGGCACCGACAATAGTTCCATGCAAAGAATCGCTAAAGCTCATTCCAAATAGCCAATGATTTACACCCGATTGAGTGATCACCCAAGTATTCCCTCCATCGGTTGTTCTTAAGATTTTACTGGAATCGCTTATTGCTACGGCTATATCTTTATTTAGAAAGCTAACGCTGTTAATATTTGCATTAATGCCGCTGAGTTTTAAATTCCAGTTTTCGCCACCATCAGAAGTCAAGAGAATCTTACCTTGATTACCAACAGCAATACCTAAATTTTCATTACAAAAAGAAACATCGGAAAGCGTGTTTTGTATACCGGATATTTGTTTATTCCATATTATTCCGCCATCTATAGTTTTTAATATCATTCCGTTATTACCCACAGACCACCCCACCGAACTATTAACAAAATGAACACTTTTTAAAGTATTCCCTTGCGGCAATGGATTTTGCCAATACCACTGTGCCGTGATAGAAACATTAATGATGAATAAGAATAAAAAGAAAATAGATTTCATAACTCACCTCAATAAAATCATTTTTTTTGCAACATCAAACGCACCAGCATTTATTTTATATATGTAAACTCCGCTCGAAAGTTTACCCGCATCAAACTCAACAGAATAACTTCCCTGCGATTTTTCTTCATCAACAAGCACCGCAACCTCATTACCAAGCACATCATAAACTTTTAATTGCACTTGCTGTGTGCTCGCTATTGTGTACTGAATATTTGTTGTTGGGTTGAATGGGTTGGGATAGTTTTGATAAAGTGTGAAATCTTTAGGCAAACCAATTTCAACTTCAATTTCGTTTGAGTATTCATAGCTGCCGTCGAAATCAATTTGTTTTAAACGATAGATGTAATTGCCGACTGAGACGATCTCATCCTTAAATGAATAATAATTTAATTCAGTTGAAGTGCCATTGCCATTTACAAAACCAATCGTTTCAAAATTTTTAATTTTTAATTTTGAATTTTTAATTGAACGCTCTACTTCAAATCCTTTGTTGTTAGTTTCGCTGGCGGTTGTCCAACTTAAAAGCACATCGTTTTTTTCTGTGCCGGCATTAAAACTGACCAACTCCACAGGTACAAAAACATGTATTCCCCGTTTTGCTAAAATTTCCGAAGCGCCCAAAGAGTAATCGTACCAGACAACTGTAAAATCTATCCAGGGCGCACCGATAGGTCCACTAATTCCCCAGCAAATTCTCGGACGTGAGGAAGTTTCCGAATTGTTGGATAAGTTTGTTGAGTCCCGCCACGTTATCCCGCCATCTGAAGACCATTTAAAAAAAATATCGGAGTTGTCGTAAGCTGGCGCAGTGTGGGAGTTATCCGACCAGGTAAAATATATTACGTCTTGGAGCGCAACAATGCAGGGAGTGTTAGAATTGCCGTCGTTGTTTGTAATATTTCCTGGCTGCGACCATGTGCTTCCGCCGTCAGTTGATTTTAATAAATAAATTTCATCGTGGTTGAATGTAATAATATCATCCGATGCTATATAAATTCTTCCCCCGAAATCTGCCGTCATAAAAATTCTATTTTGCGGACGATCATCATTGGTAATATTGATCGGCGTTGTCCAATTTGTTCCGCCATTTGTAGATTTTGAAAAGTATATATCGCTTAAAGGATATGTGGTCATTTCTGTCCAGGTGCAATAAAGTGTGTCCCAGTCGGCGGACAACTGCACCCAACGGGAATTTGTTAAAGGCGAATTTGAGATGTTCTGCACCGGTGACCAGTTCAATCCGCCGTCCGTAGATTTAGTAAAATATATCTCGGCGAAGTTGTTAATCTTCTGTTCCCAAACTGCGTAAACCGTATTCCAAACGGCTGCTATCTGCGGAGTAATTGCGCCCGAAGAGATGCCGGAAAGTCCCTGCATCGGACTCCATGTTTGTCCGTAATCCGTCGAACGTTGAAATATGATTTCATAATCGCCCGCCAATTGATGATAAAGAACATATACATTTTGCCCTGAAGCTGCAACGACGGGCCATCCACAAACGTTGGATGAACTTGATATTAATTTATTTGCTCCCCATGTCGTTCCCAAATCTGCCGAGTACTTGAACATAATTTCTCCATTATTTCCCCAGACGACAAAGAAATCATTCATTATTGAATATACAGAATGATAATCCGAAGTTGCGCCCGGCGCATTGGAAAGATTATAGGCGGGGTCAAAAACTACCTGCGCATTTGTTAACAGAGTGAAACTGAAAACCAAAAGTAATAATTTTTTCATGATGTCCTCGCGAATAATAAAACATGCATTGTTAAAATTTAGTTATCGTAAAATTATCATTTTTTTAGTTTGAATAAATGAACCGGCTGTTAGTTTATAAAAATAAACTCCGCTTGATAAATCTAAAGCTCCGCGCGTGGCGGAAAACTCAACCTCATACTCACCCGGTTGTTTTTCTTCGTTAACGAGTGTGGCAATTTCGTTTCCCAAAACATCATAAACCTTAAGATTTATTATTGATCCCGCAACTGACGGGACAGGTGAGTTATTATTGGTGATTTTTGGAATTGAGTATTTAATTTTTGTTGTCGGGTTAAACGGGTTGGGGTAGTTTTGGAAAAGATTAAAACTAATATTTTTTATTCCCCCGGATTTTACCCCCGTCGGATCGAGATGAAAAACAAGATAACCGGTTTCCGGATTTACTGCATATGTTGGAATAATTCCTTTATCTTTTGAATGAAACCTGTAATTTAGATTGTAGCCATTATAATAGAAGGAATCAGGGAAATAAATATTATCGATAAAGAAGTTAGAATTTGGCTGTTGGTACAATAGCTTTCTAAATATTCCGGTTGAATCTGAATTTTTAGAAAAGAAATATTCAATTTCCACACTGTCAACAAAAAATATACTTGTTTGCGGAGTGGAACCGTTTTTGTCGTAAGGATGATTTGCGATTAATCCTATAGTAAAAGTAGAATCATTTTGAATAAGAGCAGCATCAATATTTAAAGTGGGAATATAATCTGCCTTAAAGAGAAATAACGAATCTCCAATTTTTATTTTAGCTTGAATTAATTCCGTTCGACCATCATATCCGGAGCCCATGGGAAGACTACCCCAAAAAGAAGAATAACTATAACCAATTGAATCAGTATAATATTTAAATTCTCTTCCCGAAGGGCCCACACTGAGCCCAACGGCCTTGAAATATCGATTGTATCCGAATAATTCTTGATAACCCTCGGTAATATTTGCAGTCGGGTTTCCTACCGGGAAACTTTGCCCCCACTTCAAGTTAAAATCCATTTGCAAATCCTCACCGGAAGGTCCGTACCTAAATAATTTATTATCAGCGTAACGGAAAAAATTATTAAAACCGCTTCCGTCTATCCGGTAATACTTTGTGTTATTTATAATAGTATCATAACTTACTGTTGCCGCCATTATGTTGTACCAAGTGTTGCCTGATGTTGCGTCATATGAATAATGGTAACCCAAATACTGCCAGTTATTTCCTACAGATAACGGGAAATAATTTTTTCCTTGATAAGGATTATGTTCTTCTCTATACAAATCGGAGGGAGACAGATTTAATATATATGTTGTGGAATCTTTAATTGCGATCCATTCAGTTGTCTCGGGGAAGACTTTTTGCCAGGTTGCCCCGGAGTCAGAACTCATATATTCTCCCGCGTAAATTTCATCTTCAACCTTTGAATATTTTATGCAATATGAAGAGGAATTAAGCGACAAAGCCCACGTATTTCCCCAATCGGTAGATTTATATACTTTATTGTTTCCTGCATAAAATATACTATCAGACTCGGCACTTTCAAACGACCAAACACTTTCGCCTGCATACGAAATTGTTTTGGGGGTCCAGGTTTGTCCAAAGTTTTCAGAAATATATAAACCACCCGAAAGGGTACCTGCAAATATTTTATATCCGGAAATTTTTAAAGTCCAAACAGTTTTACCTGCAAATTCCTTCTGAATCCACGTTGCACCAAAATCATTAGAGAAATAAAGCCCGTTTGAAGCAGTGCCGGCAATTAAAAAGGTATTCACATTTATCTTTGCGTATTCTATGCAACGAATTGCAGTGGGAAAGGTTTGTAGTAAAATGAACGAATTCCCGGCATCTATCGAAACATGAAGTTTTCCCCCATCGTCTCCGATAAAAATTGTATCCCCCTTAACTTTAAGCGAAGTTAGCGTTACATAGGAAGAAAATATTTGCGCCCAGGTTATCCCATCATTCGTTGATTTATATACTTTATTAAAATAACCGCTAATGGCATAAAAATTACCCGAAGAGGAAAATTCCATCCTATCAAAATTATTACTCGGCAACAACTGCCAATCCATCAACTGGGCACACGCAGTTGAAAAACCAAGAAGCAGAAAAAGAATACCAGATTTTAATTTCATAATATTAATCCAGCGGTTTACTTTAAAATTATCATCTTTTTAGAAACAATATTCGCACCGGCTGTCAGCCGGTAAAAATAGACACCGCTCGCAAGTCCCGAACCATCAAATTCAACCTCATACTCACCCGGCGGTTTTTCTTCGTTTACAAGTGTGGCTATTTCGTTGCCCAAAACATCATAAACTTTGAGATTTATTATTGATCCCGCAACTGACGGGACAGGTGATTTATTATTTATGATTTTTGGAATTGAGTACTTAATTTTTGTAGTCGGGTTAAACGGGTTGGGATAATTTTGAGATAGTTGATATCTGATAAAAACATATTCATTTTGTTGAAAAACTGATACTGGTTGAGATTCGATTGTAGATAATATGACATTATTACCGACAGCCCACCCAATGTTTTCATTAATAAAAAACAAATCATAAATTCTCTGATAATTAATATACTCTTTTTGAATTGTTAGACCGGCATCGTTTGATTTATAGTAAAAAGTTCTGCCAACATTATTTGTAATAACATAAAAAATGTTTTCATCTACAAAAAAATGAACTGTTGGACCATTGGCAGATCCCCACAATGGTACAGATCTATCAACCCAATTCGCCCCGCCATCAATTGTCTTTAAAATATTTTCACCCTTATAAAGCCAACCTATCTGTGGCGTAATAAAAAGCATTTTAGGTGTTATAGGAGCGCTAACATAACCGATCCTAGTCCAATTATTGCCACCGTTATTTGTTTTATAAAGAGAGGAGGGATATGCCGTTAAAGCCCAACCGAGAGTACTATTTAAGAAAAAAGCCGATGTTGTATACTCAAAATAAATACCATCTGAATGTGGAAATATTTTCGATTCCCAACTATTTCCATAATCGGTGCTCTTATAATAAATTCCACTAGAACCACCATCGCTTAAAGTGCTGGTGACAAAAACTACGTTATTAAACACAGAAATTGCTCTGTGGGTTACATCTGTGTTAAAAGTTTTATCAATCCAACTTTCACCACGGTCGCTAGAAAATAAAATTAGTCCATTACCTCCTAGTACCCAGCTATCTGTGTTTCCAACGCAAATTACTTTGTTAAATTCAACCCCGATAATGCTGGGCTTAAATTTCCAGGTAACTCCACCGTCTGTAGTTTTATAGATTGAACTATTCGTTCCTACTGTCAAACCAGTCAAGGAATCCCAGAAGCAGACTGACTTTACATTGCTATTAATAATATTTTGAGATAACGTATCCCATGTTAAACCATTATCATCAGAAAAATACATTGCTGACGAGAAGTAATTAGTAGCAAAAATTTTGTTTTCTTTTGTTTTAATACCAGTAATACGGCTGCTGAGAACATTTTCCCAAATCAATCCGTTGTCAGTTGACTTGAATAATCCATTATTGTTATATGCCCACATAAGTGTTGAATCTTGAAAGCTTATTTTTGCAGAAATGTTTAAAGAATGCCATGTTCTGCCACCGTCTGAAGTTTTTAATGCCGGGTTATTATTTATTCCGGAATACACACCAACAAACTCGGAGTAAAATGTCATACTCCATACTAAATTTGGAAATACAACTAAAGTATCCCAACTTAAACCTGAATCTGTTGTTTTTATTATTGCCGATTCAGTCATTGAAATAAGATCAATGGCAAAACCAATTTTGGGACTAATAAATTGAAGCATATATACATTAAAATCCGTTTGAATTTTAGTCCATGTGACGCCATTGTCGTAAGAGACATACAAACCATCTGTAGGATTACCATCAACACCTGTCAAATACCACCCGAAGCTGCCCGAAAACCCCAAGTTTTTTACGTATGTAGAGATTGTGGAGACAAAAATCCAAGTATCCCCATTATCTGTTGACTTATATAGTTCTGATTCTAAATTTTGCGGTCGGATCCCATAAATGTTATTCGAATCGCTATACATTATTTTTATAGGCAATTCTTCGGGATACGAATTTTCGCTCCACTCCTTTCCATTATTGTAACTCTTATAATAATTTTGGTTAGTGAAGAAAACAATGGTGCTGTCTTCTTCTATTGAATAATGCTCAATATAATTTCCCTGCGGTAATGGAGTTTGCCAAAACCATTGTGCACACAAGATTGAATTAAATAGAAATATTATAGTACATAATTTAATTTTCATTTCTACCTCAATAAAATCATTTTTTTAGTTTGAATAAATGACCCCACTTTTAATTGATAAAAATAAACACCGCTCGCTAATCCCGAACCATCAAATTCAACCTCATACTCACCCGGCGGTTTTTCTTCGTTTACGAGTGTTGCAATTTCGTTTCCCAAAACATCGTAAACTTTGAGATTTATTATTGATCCCGCAACTGACGGGACAGGTGATTTATTATTTATGATTTTGGGAATTGAGTATTTAATTTTTGTTATCGGATTAAATGGATTTGGATAATTTTGATAAAGCGCGAATTCATCGGGCACTCCAATTTCAACTTCAATTTCGGTTGAGTATTTAAAACTACCATCGTTGTCAATCTGCTTTAATCTGTAAAGAAATTTTCCAGTGAACAGATCATTATCTTCAAAAGAATAGTTTTGTGTAAAAGTTGTTGTGCCGGTTCCCTTTACAAAACCAATTAATATCCAGGGTTCTTCATTTTGACGTCTATAAATTTCAAATCGATGGTTATTAGTTTCAGTTGCGGTTTCCCATTTAAGTAATGCAGTTCCATTTACTAGATCAACCGTAAAGGATTTTAATTCAACAGGCACAGACCCATAATTCCAACCAGGTGGAAAAGGATTTGGAGAAAAAGACCATTTATCGGCTGTCCATCCATAATAAGATTGCATATAAATATTCCCTTTTTCATCAAAATCTATATTATAACAAGAGGTATATCCAGAAGCATGTCCAGTACGGTGGTTGTTGTATGATTCTTCTACATAATAATTCCAGGCTGCAACATCTAGTGTATCAACAATTTCTCCCGTGAAACCATTTAAACCATAGACTCTTCCATATTCATATCCTCTACCTGGTAGAAAATTTTCATCAACAGCAACAAATAATTTGTTACTCAAATCAATAAAATTTATTCCCCAAGGTTTAGGTATTAGTGTGTCTCCCGAAGAACTAATGAATATTTCATCTAAATTAAAGCTAAAAGAATTGTCTAAATTAAAACCGTTGATATTATTACCTATATATTTATATATCTTTTTCTTTTCAAAGTTTGCAGCATATATAACAGTACCGTTTTTATTTACCGCTATTCCTCTAGATAAACCTGGTTCGGGAAGAAAAAAACTTTGAACAGGTGTAGTTGAGTGTGTTGTTGACCAGGAAGAATTTAAGTTGGGACCCTCAAAGATAACTACCTTACTATAACCGTTATTAATATCAAAAGTCATTAAATATATGTAACCGACAGTATCTGCATCTATTGCCCATAAAGAATCCATTCCGGATTGTATTCTCATATTTGTTGAATAGATGGAGTCTAACCCCAATTTAAAAACTAAAATATTTCTGTTAATGTTATTATTTGGCAAAAATATTAAGGAATCTGAAGTTACCGATAGATCAACGGCATTTAACATAACATCCTCATCGCCATTATTAATCCATTTCATCCTATACTGGGCTATATTTAGTCCATATTTATATTTTCCTAATCTTCCGTTAACTGAATCTGCATTCCGGTAACCGACTAAATAATTAGTATTATTTGATTTACGGTAGACGAGTGCAATAAATGTATTTTCTCTTACAACTCCTATTGATATTGCATTATAACCGATAGTATTAACCGGAATACCAATATCATCATCAGTAACATAATCTGCATGCCACACATTATAATTAGTTTGACTTAAAACTGAAGAATAAAGAACAGATGATAAAATTAACATATATAGAAATTTCATAAGTATAATCCTTACTGATTTAAGTTATAAACAAATATTTCTCACCTCATTAAAACCATTTTATTTGTTTGAACAAAGCTGCCCGCCCGCAATTGATAAAAATAAACGCCGCTTGCTAATCCCGAACCGTCGAATTCAACCACATACTCGCCCTGCGCTTTTTCTTCGTTAACGAGTGTTGCGATTTCAGTGCCGAGCACATCATAAATTTTTAATAAAATGTTTTGTTGAGACGCATGTCGATGCGTCTCTACGGAAGGAATGCTGTATCTAATTTTTGTTGTCGGATTAAATGGGTTCGGATAATTTTGATAAAGCGCGAATTCATCGGGTACTCCTATCTCAACTTCAATTTCGTTTGAATATTCAAAGCTGCCGTCGTAATCAATTTGTTTTAAACGATAGATATATTTACCCGCTGAGACGGTCTCATCTTTAAATGAATAATAATTTAATTCTGTTGAAGTGCCATTGCCATTTACAAAACCAATCGGTTCAAAATTTTTAATTTTTAATTTTGAATTTTGAATTGAACATTCAACTTGAAAATCTTTGTTGTTAGTTTCACTGGCTGTAGTCCAATTTAGCTCAACACCAAAAGTTTTAATTAAGGCGGTGAATGAAACAAGCTCCACCGGAACCGGCACGCCCATCTTATCATATACAGCCACTCCGCCGTTTGTTGCCAGCCAGACACGATTAGAAGTATCAACGGCAATCGCTTCTATGCTTAGGTAATTATATGGTGGAAATGGATAGGGAACTGAATACGGATAACCGGCTAACCCCGAATTGTATATGTCAAAAAATGTCCAATTGTCCCCTTCTTTTTTTATTAATGCTTCCGAAGCGATAGTATGCAAATAAATTATATTATCATTTCCTATAGCTATAACCTTAATGTTGTTGTCGGGCAGAGGAGAGTTGGATGAATTATAAACCGTCCATTGTGCGCCATCAAATTTTGCCAAACCGTTTTCTGTTCCAATCCAAAGATTGCCAGATGGGTCTTTAGCAAGGCAGTGAATCAAATTATCAGGCAAACCCGAATTTGCTGTTGTGTATTGAGTTAATCCGGAAGAATTGCGTTTATATAAACCGTTGCCGCTTCCGAACCAGAGGTTTTCACCGGTTCTAATCATTTGGTTTACATGCCCGATACCGGCGACAATACTCCATCCGTTATTCTTATATTTATATAATCCGTCATTGGTGTTTAGATATATAGAGCTATCGATATCCGCAAATAGATAAGCAGATACAGCAGCCGAAGGAAGACTAATTGTTGTCCACACCGTTCCATCAAACTTGCCTAAAATATTGTGCTCATAATCCCCCGGCGATACCCACAAATTTCCTATGTCGTCCGCCGTACAAAACAACGCACCGCTATATGATACGGGAGAATTTAGGTAGGTATATGTTGTCCACTCCGCACCATCGAATTTTACAAGGGAACCCATTTGAACCGGAGGACCAACGCCCAAAGTAATGTCTGAAAAGGAAACGAACCATTTATTGTTAAATTTATCAATACACAAACCAAGCAGAAAGTTCTTCGTTAATCCCGAGTTGGATGTGTTAATTTTTGTGTAAAAAGAGCTTTCATGTTTTACTAATCCTTTATTCGTCCCGATCCATTTTACATTAAGCGAGTCAATAAATAATGCGGGAAACAACCCTGCGCCCGGGACGGTGTCATAGAAAGCTATTGTATTACTTGTTGTGTTTAGTAAAAATATTCCTGCAGTCTCACCGCTCCATTTTTGAGCGCCAATCCAAACATTGTTTGATGAATCGACTGCAAGAGATGTGATAGAGCTATAATTCCAGGGCCAATTGTATGGCATATAATTAGACCACGAACTTCCATCGAATTTGAAAACACCTCCGCCGTTATCATAATAGCTGCTTATCTTTACTCCCACCCAAACAGAATTGTTTATGCCAAATTCAATTGAAGTGATGTTATTCCTTGTTAATCCGGAATTTGAACTGTTATAAACCGTCCAGTTTATACCATCATATTTTACCAAACCGTTAGCAGTTCCAATCCACAAATTAGAAGCCGGATCAATTTTAAAAGTGTTAATAATATCTGAAGGCAGAGGAGAGTTTGAAGTATTAAAGATGAGCCAATCTGTGCCATTGTACTTTACAAGCCCGTTATTAGTGCCGATCCACTTGTTGAGATTGTTATCAATTATTATTGCATTAATGTTATTTCCCGGCAGCGGGCTATTTGATGAAGTGTATGTTTGCCAATCGGAACCACTTTTAAAAGTTAAACCCATCGGCGTACCGAGCCAGGCGTCGCCATTATCTTCAATTGCAATAGATGTGATAAGATTTGTGATGAGAAGAGAATTACCCTTATTAAAAAATATTTTCTCGCCGGTAGTTTTATCATATTTTATCGCACCGCCGTTTGTGCCGAGCCACAGATAGTTCCCGGCTTCAACTATTGATAAAACGTAATCGCCGTTAGTGTAATTCATCCACCGCGGGTTAATGGATTGCGCATATTGAGTAGATAATAACATCAATAGAAATGCTATTAATACAGACTTTAAATAATTTGTGTTCATAAAAACCTCACATTAATTACCTCAGTAAAATCATTTTTTTAGTTTGAATAAATGAGCCGGCTGTTAACCTGTAAAAATAAACTCCGCTTGCCAATCCTTTTGCGTTAAATTCAACCTCATAATTTCCGGGCGGTTTTTCTTCGTTAACGAGTGTGGCAATTTCATTGCCTAAAACATCATAAATTTTTAATAAAATG
>MNYQ01000107.1:0-8028 GCA_001873185.1 Ignavibacteria bacterium CG2_30_36_16
TGGGTGGAATGAATTTTTTATTGGCGAAGTAAAATTTAAACGCATAAAACCTTGTGCTCGATGTGTTATCACAACAACAGATCAAATGACCGGTGAAAGAAGCAATGAACCGCTTGCAGTTTTATCAACTTATAGAAAGGTTGGCAACAAAGTTATGTTCGGACAAAATCTAATTTCACTTTCTGCCGGAACAGTTAAAGTTGGCGATAAAATAACTTTTCAGTAAAAATTGCGTGGCTGAGTATTGGACAACCCGGATTAGTAATTCAGTATGTTTTCCCCCTTCTTCTTATTTTAATAGGTCTGATAGTAATAGTAAAAGACTTGTCATAATTTTAAGATAATTATTTTTATTTACTTTAAGCACGGAGCTTTTATGGCTTTTCAAATAATTCCGATTATTCAACTCCTTTCTAAAAGCGGAACTATTGCATCCACTTTGGATTCTTTATTCAAACAATATAAAAGACTTAGAAACGATTCTGCCGCAATTAGTGAGCTTCAAAAAGTAGTGGAATTGCAGGATAAGATTAACGGGGAAATGCAATCTCAAATCGAACTGATCAATAAAATGATTATTGAAGTTCATAAATCTTTTAAAGTTCTCAGTTATCTTTGTTTCACAGCCATTGCTATTTCTGTTGCAGCAATAATAATATCACTTATAAAATAATAAGATAAAGAAAATGAGTATGGATGATTTTACCCTCTCGGATCTTTTAATCCGCCAATTTTTAATTGAAGATTATGAAGATGTAATAAAATTATGGGAGGAAGCGGGCTTGCCATTTAAACCAAAAGGCAGAGATTCAAAAGAAAAAATGGCAAACGAAACTGCCCGCCCCACAGCAGTTTTTCTTGTTGCGGTAATGAACGGGAAAATTATAGGCACTTCTTTCGGAACTCACGACGGAAGAAAAGGCTGGATAAACAGAGTGGCTGTAAAAAAGGAATTCCACAAAAAAGGCATTGCCCGTCTCCTCGTAAATGAAACTGAAAAACAACTCTTTCAAAAAGGCATTGAAATTATTGCGTGCCTAATAGAAGATTGGAATGATACCTCGATGAGCGCATTTAAAAAAATGGGATACGTAAAACATGAAGATATTATATACTTCTCAAAACGGAAGTCGCAAGATGTTTAAAGAAATGGGCGGAAGTTTTAACCTCCGCCCAATATCCTTATAGATGATTTGTTTGTTTTATTACGATTAATCTTTATTCATATCAAATTTTCTATTAAAAAAATGACCAAGCCAAAAATCATATTCTTCTCTTAGCGCATGAAAAAATTTCGGAAAGCCTATTCCATGCCGGGCATTTGGATAGAGCATTAACTCAAAATCTTTATTTAGGTTTTGAAGTTTATCAACGAGTTGAATTGTGTTTTGCATATGAACGTTATCATCCATAGTGCCGTGTGTGATTAACAGTTTCCCTTTGTATTTGTCAACATGAGTCAATGCTGAACCGAATTTATAACCATCCGGGTTTTCATCGGGCGTATCCATCAATCTTTCTGTATAAACATTATCGTACAATCGCCAATCGGTAACGGAGTACTGCGCAATGCCGTGCGTAAAATAATCGGAGCCGTATGTTAACGCCATACATGTTGCGTAACCGCCGTAACTTCCTCCTGTAATTCCAATTTTAGTAGAATCGACAAATGGTTTTTCTCGAAGCCATTTTACAGCGGTAATAAGATCCTCCATTTCCCACTTTCCAAGATTGCGGTGCATTAGTGCAATTCCTTTTTTTCCAAAATGCCCCGAACCTCGATGGTCTACGCTAATAACAATTATTCCCTGCTGTGCAAGGTAATGATCGGCAAGCCAGTATGGAAACGAATTTGCTACTGTAGCCGCTCCTGGTCCGGCGTAGATATTAAATACCACAGGATATTTTTTCGATTCATCAAAATCGGGAGGCAAAATCCATTTTGCCGGCAGCTCATAACCATCGCTGCCGGGTATCCTAAATAATTCAACTTTGCCAAGCGCAAATTCATCCATCGAAGGAAGTTTTGCATCTGCAATCAGCTTTATCGATTTGCCATTACCGTTAAACAACTCAAGTTTTGTCGGCGAATTTATGCTGCTGTAACGGTCAATAAAATATTTTCCTCCCGGTGAAACCTGGCAGCTATGTGTGCCTTCAAATGAAGTCAATTTAGCCGGACTGCCTCCACCAAGTTCAACTTTGTAAAGTTGAGTCTGTGTTGATTCATCCATCGAACCATCGAAGTAAACGGTTTTATTTTTTTCGTCAACATAAATAATTTCGTCAACGTCCCACTCTCCATCGGTTAATTGATTCTTTAAGTTACCGTTCATATCATAATAGTAAAGATGAGAATAACCGCTTTTGCTCGAACGAAGAAGAAAGCCGCTGCCGTCTTTGAATACATAAATATCTTCAAAGAATTCTATCCATGATGATTGTGTTTCGGTATAAACTAATTTACGCTCTCCGGTTTGCGGGTTCCCGGAATAAATTATCATTGTATCTTGTCCGCGATTTAGCCATTGGTAATAAACAGTTTTACCATCATTCGACCAGAACGGAAATGCAGCATATCTATCCGCCGTATCTTCATCAACCCAGATTGTTTTTTCACTGTTGATATCTGCAATTCCTAATTTAACAATCGGGTTAGCATCTCCGGGTTTTGGATAATATTCCCACTCAATTTCTCCGTGAACGCCGTCAGCACGGTAAAGTGGAAATTTCGGAACAGGTGAATCATCAAAACGCAGATAAACAATCATATCGCTGTTAGGCGCCCACCAGTAGGCTTTGTAATTTGAAGAGCGACCAATAATTTCTTCCATATAAACCCACGATGCATAACCGTTCTTAATGGTTTCGTTGCCGTCAAAAGTTAAGCGGGTTTCTTTACCGGAATTAATGTCAACTACATAAAGGTTGTTCTCCCTTGTAAAAGCAGCTTTATTTCCATCTGGAGAAAGAGTCGGGTTTTTTTCTTCAATATCGGGTGAAGTTGTTAGTTGTTTCCACTCTTTTGTAGTTCTGTTATAAAAATAAATGTCCTTGTTTCCATTAAATAAAAATTTTGTGTAATCGGAAGTACGGTCATCAGCACGTTCCACTAAAAATCCCTTGGGCAAATCTTTTTTCAGTTCAGTATAATTCAAGAAGATTTCAGATTCTCCTGTTTCAGCATTTACTTTATTTAGTGTAGATGTGCCTGCTTCTGTTTTGGATTCCAAGTAGTGGTTTTCATCAAGCCAGCCTTGAACGCGCGGAACCGAGCCAAGCAAACGCGGCTCGGCGCCCATATAAACTTGTTTGAATGTTAATCTTTTATCCTGCGCCTGCGCAAAGAAAAATGATGCGGCAACAAATACTATCAAAAGCGGTAGTGCAAACCTTTTCATTTTGAGTCTCCATTTATATCGGAAGAATTTTGTGTGGAAATTTCGTAAAAGAGAGTTTTAATGTCAAAGATTATTTGATAAAAAAATAAAGAACTCAAATCAAGAAAGAGAAATTATGAATTTTGCTGGTTACAAACGGATTGGTTAAGCCCGCATGCGGGATTAGCCAACAGACTCGAAATGAAAAGGGTGACCTTTTTAGAGTGAACACATCTTGAATTTATAACCTGGCGAAGCCAAAGCCAAAAAATTACCAATCATCAATTGAATGATTGAATGGCTGCATAACTGAATGATAACCATTCATCCATTCACTTACATTCATCCATGCTGATATATTTTTTTAGCAGTTAATATTCTTGCCATTTTGCGTAGAATATTTTTGCTAACTATCTAATTATAAATTTCTTCTCGCTAACGAATTAAATTATAGGATAGAAATATTGCTCATGTTTTGCTCG
Organism: Ignavibacteria bacterium CG2_30_36_16; assembly: GCA_001873185.1. Taxonomy (GTDB): domain Bacteria; phylum Bacteroidota; class Ignavibacteria; order Ignavibacteriales; family Ignavibacteriaceae; genus CG2-30-36-16. The sequence goes on from MNYQ01000107.1 coordinate 3,863, forward strand.
AATCCATCCATGCATTTTCATTCATTCAACTAAATATTTTTGCGATAATATTCCGCGAGCATTAAAAAATTTTGGCGTTAAGACGTTAATAACCGTCAATTCAACTCTGCTGATTTTTCTTTCAGATATAGCAGTTCATAGCTATCTTTGAAATGAAATTTTTTACACTTATTGTAGTCAATAAAATGTGGTTAAAAGATAAAATATTAGAGTTCTTTAATAAAAAAGAATCTGCGGCTATCGGCGGCGGGCAAAAAGCAGTTGAAAAGCAATTGGCTATGGGCAAAATGACTGCAAGAGACAGGATAAAAGCAATTCTAGATACGGATTCGTTCCACGAGTACGATATGTTCGTCCGGCATGAAGCAAGAGATTTTGGTATGGACAAAAAAGAACTCCCCGGTGATGGAGTTATTACCGGCACCGGAACAATTTCCGGTCATCCTGTTTGTATTTTTGCGCAGGATTTTACGGTTGCCGGCGGTTCTCTCGGACTGGCTCACGCTCGTAAGATTACTAAAATTATGGATCACTCAATCAAGCTGGGAATTCCACTCATCGGAATAAATGACTCCGGCGGCGCGCGTATTCAGGAAGGTGTAAATTCACTTGCTGGATACGGTGAAATTTTTTACCGCAACACAGTTGCATCCGGAGTTATTCCGCAAATATCTGTAGTGCTCGGTCCCTGCGCCGGCGGAGCAGTTTATTCCCCTGCGTTGACTGATTTCGTTTTTGTGGTGGATAAAATATCTAAAATGTTTATTACCGGACCCGAAGTAATTAAAACCGTTCTGGGCGAAGAAATTTCTATGGAAGATTTGGGCGGTGCAAAAGTACAAACTGAAATTTCGGGCAATGCTCATTTCTTTGCCAACAGCGAACTTGAATGCTTCGAGCAGATAAAAAAATTGATGGGTTATATTCCATGGAACAATACTAAAAAAGCAGAACCATTCCCTGTTAAACCTCCAAATGCTGCATATAACATTGAGGCAATTATTCCCCCGGAACCTTCAAAGCCTTATGATATACGTGATATCATAAAATCAATTTCTGATGATTCGGATTTTTTTGAAATACAAGAACGTTTTGCAGCTAACATTGTTATTGGATTTACTCGAATGAACGGCGAGACTGTTGGTATTGTGGGTAATCAGCCGCTTGTACTTGCGGGCGTGCTTGATGTTGATTCCTCTGATAAAGCGGCAAGGTTTATTCGGTTTTGTGATGCTTTCAATATACCATTAATTACTCTGGTGGACTTACCGGGCTACCTGCCGGGAGTAGACCAGGAACATAACGGTGTAATCCGTCACGGCGCAAAAATTCTTTACGCATACAGCGAAGCTACCGTTCCGAAAATTACAATAATTCTTCGTAAAGCATACGGCGGCGGTTATATTGCAATGTGCTCGCGGCATCTCGGCGCCGATTTTGTATTCGCCTGGCCCTTTGCCGAGATTGCAGTAATGGGACCGGAAGGCGCTGCCAATATTATTTTTAAGAGCGAAATAGCAAATTCAACAGATCCCGAAGCAACCCGAAAAAAGAAGGTTCAGGAGTATACCGAGAAATTTGCAAACCCTTACGTTGCCGCCGCAAACGGTCATGTTGATGCCGTTATTAACCCTGCCGAAACCAGAGGTTATTTAATACATGCATTACAAATCGCTGTTCAGAAAAAAGAATTTCGTCCGGCAAAAAAACACGGCGTACCGCCGTTCTAACGATTCATGGAAAATAAAGCAATTAAAAAGTTTTTAATAGACGACACAAATTACGAAACGAACTTTACCGAGAAGTTCTTACGCCGTAAGAAGTACGTTAAATCCGATCCGGGAAAAATTACCGCTTTTATTCCGGGTGTTATTACAGTAATAAAAATAAAGCCCGGTCAGCAGTTAAAACATGGCGAGGGTATGCTTGTTTTAGAAGCAATGAAGATGAAAAATGATCTGCTTTCCCCTTTGGAAGGCAAAGTAAAAGCAATTTATGTAAACGTTGGACAGATGGTTACAAAGGGGCAGCTATTGCTCGAGTTTGAATAAAATATTCTTAGCTAAGTGTGTCTCCGAAGCATCCTAAAAAATCAAAAGATGCTTTTTTAAGGAAGAGATAAAAAGCGTGATGGGGTAAGATTATGGGCGTGAGGCAGTCTGCAAGCGGCGGGAATTTTTATTTATTCATGAGTTTAGTCTAAAAAGGTTCTATTGAAAAATGTCATTGCGATCCCGCATTGCGGGAGAAGCAATCTGCCGAATTTAGCGCAAAATCAAAAGATTGCTTCATCACTCTGTTCCTACTAATGACCACTGTTTTGTCATTGCGAATGAGTCCTCGAATGAAGCAATCCCAGTTTAGAATTTTGAGATTGCCTCGCTCCCAAAGCGTCGCTCGCAATGACGGAAAATACTTCTTTAGACCAAGCTCATTCATTTAACTCCGGCTCATATTGAAGCAGCTCAACCCTTTTCTATCTCAAAACGATACCCTGATAATTATAGAAGTAAGTAATTCATCTCTTTTTAACTTTTATAATTAGCACTATTATTGCAGTAATAAACTTTTATTTGTAATGAAATTAAATGACAAAAACTGATAACAATAAATATGAAAATGCGGGTTTCGATGTTTTACTCGAAAACCTGCCGGCTGGCATTGCTGTGTTTAATCAGAATTTTAAAATCTGGTTTATCAACGGCGTTTTTAACCAGATGGGCGTTATCTATGATTTTGATGATATCCCTGCTAACGGTGATTATTTATCCGGTTCCGGATTTATCAGGCGCTGCGGGGTAAAAGATGAATTAGCTTTGTTGGCTGACGGACATCCCTTTGAGAAAATTATTAAGCGAATAAATGCTCTTGACGGTTCAAAAATAAATGTGTTACTAAAAGGAATTCCGTTTTTCCAGGAAGATAAATTTACGGGGGGAATGATTTTAATAGAGGACATTAGAATTACCGATAAAGAAGAAAAATTAAAGCCTATTTCTTCGGCTGAATATGCAAATGTTTTAAATAACCATCACGATTTGTTTTTTATTACCGATCGGGAAGGAATAATCCTTTACGCAGGCGGAAAATATTTTAAAGAGTTTTTCAAGGAAAATCCTTCCGGCACGGAATTGAAAATATCCCAAACCTTTCCATCGGCAGTTGAAGATATTGATAATGCTGTTAAGCGTGCAATAAACACTACTCTTACAATTCACTTCACCAATAAAGAATCGGAATATATTTTTAAATGCGCAGTGGAACCGGTTAATCATCAAAGGAAAAAGAACAGCTTACTTTTTTTCTTTTTAACCGATGCAACTGAACAATCACAAGCCGATGATTTTAAAGAAAAAGAGTTTGAAGAATTAAAGCGTTATCAGGTAATTACAGAAACTGCAACTGATGCGGTGTTTGCTATAAATACAAAGGGAGAAATTGTTTTCTGGAACAAAGCCTCGGAAAATCTATTCGGTTACAGCAAGAGTCAGATTTTTGGAAAATTTTTCGGAAGAATATTAAATTTTTTTGATGATGAATATTTTGAGAGTGTTAAATTAGAACTTCTGCGCGAAGGCATTTGGAAAAGCCACTTTAATGTTGTGAATAAAAAGAGAGGAAAAGAAATTGTGGGGGCAAGGTTTACACACCTCAAAGACGATAAGAGTACAATAATAGTTCTCTGCAGCAATGAAACCGAACGCTACAGTATAGAAAAACAATTAAAGCAATCGGAAGAAAAATTTAGGAATATAGTTACTCAAACCAATGAATTTATATGTAACATCTCCACAGAAAATATAATTGAATATGCAAATCCAATATTTTTAGAAACGCTCGGGTATACTGAAAACGAATTAATTGGATTAGACTTCCGCACCCTGATAGACAAAAACGAAACAGATGCTGCCTCTTTTAATCTTTCAGAAAGAAATGATAGCGATTCCAATGTAATTGAAGTGCCGGTACTAAAAAAAGATGGTCGGAGAATTTATCTTCTTGCTAAATTTTCACCGGTAATTGACGATGAAGGAATTAAATATTTTAATGGTTTTTTAACAGACATTACCGCTGTTAAAGAAACCGAGAAAGAGTTGCTAATATTTCAAAGGGTATTTGAAACTTCAAAAGACGGCATTGCAATTGAAAGCGGCGGCAAAATACAT
>MNYQ01000107.1:8041-11653 GCA_001873185.1 Ignavibacteria bacterium CG2_30_36_16
ATGCTCTCGCAGAAATTTTCGGTTTCAAAAGCGGTGCGGAATTAGAAGGGAAAATGTTTCTTGATCTTGTTTGCGATGCTGATATTCCGGCAATTGAAGACCATCTAAATTTTCTCCAAAAAAACATCCCTTCTTCTGAACGATTTGAATTCACTGTAAAAAGGGATGATAACTTAAAATATTTTGTCGACGTTTCCGCTTCTTCTTTCGCTTCCGGAAATTCAATATTAAAAGTTTTTTCGATGAGGGATGTTACTGAACGAAAACGCTCACAACAAGCATTAAAAGACAGCGAACAGCGGTACCGTAACCTCACTGAAAATATAGACGACTTTATTTATAAATTTGAACGAAGCGGCAATGTATCCCGACCGGTTTTTTATACTGCCTCGGTTGAAAAAATAACCGGTTTTTCTCAGGTAGAATTTTTGTCGGACTCAAAACTTTTTTTCAGGATCATTCATCCGGATGACTTGCCTTTTGTAAAAAGAAAAATCAGAATATTAATGCGTAACCGTATTCAACTTTCGGAGGAATTTGAGTTCAAAATAATTCACAAATATGGAAATTCCGTATGGGTTAGGAACAAAGTAAACGTTGTACGCTCCCCCAACGGCGAGGTTGAAACAATTTACGGTTTGATAAGCGATATTACACTCAGAAAAAAAACTGAAGAGGAATTAAAAAACACTTCCGGAAATCTTGTAAAACTTAACGAAACAAAAGACAGGTTTATCTCAATTATTTCACACGATTTAAGAACGCCTTTTAGTTCAATACTCGGCTTTACTGATTTGCTGTTAAACGACAATGAATTATCAGATGAAGAGAAAAATCAGTATGTGCGGTTTATTCAGGATTCTTCCAAAACTATGCTCTCTCTTGTTAATTCCTTGCTTGATTGGACGAGGCTACAAACCGGGAGAATTAGTTTTGAGCCGGAAAGAATGAATGCTTCTGACCTAGTTGAATCTTCAATACAATCTGTAACCGGTGCGGCTATGCAGAAATCGATTAGTTTAATAAATTCTCTCGATGAGAATGTCTTCTTCTATGTCGATAAAAATTTAATTATTCAGGTTTTCAACAATCTTATTTCCAACGCTATAAAATTTACGCCAAAAGGCGGAAAAATAATTGTGCAATGCCAGCCGGCTGAAACTCTTCGATTTGTAAAATTTATTGTCGAAGACACCGGGGTTGGAATTAAGCCAGAAAACCTCTCAAAGCTTTTTAAAATTGATTCGAAATTTACTTCGCAGGGAACTGCAGGCGAAACCGGCACGGGATTAGGCTTATCACTTGTTCATGAAATAGTAGAAAGACACGGCGGTAAAATTTGGGTAGAGAGTGAATATGGTAAGGGTTCCAAATTTATTTTTACTCTGCCAGTTACTCCCGCTAATATTTTGCTTGTTGATGACAGCAAAACAGACAGACTTTTATATTCAAAAATATTAAAAAGTATAACCCCGGATTATTCGGTAGAGATGGCTTCCGACGGAAAGGAGGCTCTTGCAAAAATACTGCACTCACCTCCTGCGCTTGTTATTACAGACCATATAATGAAAGAAATGCATGGGTACGATTTAATTGTCGCTCTTCATAAATCAGACTTAAAAGTTAAGCCGCCTATTATTGTTCTAAGCGGTGAACTTGACAGGGATTCGATCAAAGCTTATGAAGAAATAGGCATAGAATATATTTTTCATAAACCTGTAAACCTGACAAACTTCAAATCGGCTGTTGAAAAATTGTTGCGTAAAAGCCTAATAACTTTGTAAGTTGTCGATATATGAAAAAACTTTTTTTAATTTTCTGTATCGCCGCGGCACTATTGCCCGGCTGCTCTAACAATACCGATTATTTGCCCGAAGATTTTTTCGGTTTGAAATTAACCAAAACAATGAGCGATGATGATGCATCCCGATTTGTTAATAAACTACATTTCAAAACCGTCACATCACAAAACAACAAAATTGGTTATTACGAAGGTGAGCCGGGAAGCGCAATTATTTATTTAACCATTTATGACGATGAAGAGTCGGCAGCAAGTGAAGCCGGAAGAATGATTGAAAAAATATCGCCTGGAAAAACTCTCTTTACAGATAGTGAATTCATAAAAATAAATGATAAAACTGTATATCAATGTTTTGGAATGGGAAAATCACATTTTGTTTTTACTAAGGATAGTGTTTTGTTCTGGATTTCTGTAGATACTTATTTTGCCAAACGTTTTCTTGCGGATTATCTCGATTACCTCTCGTGAAACGACCTGTTAATTTCTAATTAATTTTTCCATTATTGATTTTGAACCTTATTCTGAAGACACCCGTATTACTATTTCCAGCAATTTCATTACCGGCTCTTGCTTATACAAACATATCTCTCAGATTAACAAAATTAATTTACAGTCTTCATTTCAGCAATCTTGAACATGTTGAAAAACGAAAGTAATATTTGATGAAAAGCGTAAGTATCATGGGCTGTGGCTGGCTCGGTTTTCCGCTTGCTGAATATTTAATTAAAAAAAAATATTCGGTTAAAGGTTCTACAACTTCGGCGGAGAAAATCGATAAATTACTGGCTGCAGGAATTGATGCCTTCATTATTACATCTACTCCAAAACTAAATGAAGAAGTTGATAAGTTTTTTGATTCGGAAGTTTTAATCATAAACATACCTCCTGGCGGAGCGGATAATAAACCCGAATATCATTCTAATCAAATTACCTTCATCAAATCGGCTATAGAAAAAAGCGTTATAAATAAAGTTGTATTCGTCAGTTCAACCTCTGTCTACAACGAGAATAATTTTAGTGTCATAGAAACCGATACACTCAATCCCAAATCAACTTCGGGTAAAGCATTATTGGCTGCAGAAAATATTTTATTAAACAGCAATAAATTTCAAACAACTGTAGTAAGGTTTGGCGGATTAATCGGACCAGGTAGGAATCCGGGAAAATTTTTAGTTAGAAGAAAAAATGTATCCGGCGGAAACACGCCTATAAATCTTATTCACAGGGATGACTGTATTGAAATTATTTACCAAATAATCGTTCAAAATATTTGGGGAGAAATATTTAATGCCGTATCTGATTCTCATCCTTCAAAAAAAGAATTTTACATAAAGGCTGCTCTTTCACTCAATCTTTTGCCGCCACATTTTAATGACGAAAATATTAATTTTAAAATAGTTGATTCTTCAAAATTGAAACAAAGATTAAAATATAATTTTATTCACCCTGATATATTAAAAACATTATAGTAATGATATATGAGTTCGGTCTAAAAAGTTCTGAGACGTAATGCCATTATCATTTTGTTAACGGCTGCCTACTAATGACCACTAGTGTTTTGTCATTGCGAATGAGTCCCCGAATGAAGCAATCCCAGAGTAGAATTTTGAGATTGTTTCGCTCCCAATCCCGCAAAGCGCATAGGCGTCAACTTAAGGGATATGAAAATTAAATTAATTTTTGATTATGATGCTGTAATTCTAATAAAATAAAACAATATAGCACTCCTACGGAGTGCTGGTATCTTGGTTATTTATGTATTTCTATAAATATTTCGCTCCTCTGGAGCGAAGATAAACAAGTTAAAAACT
>MNYQ01000041.1 GCA_001873185.1 Ignavibacteria bacterium CG2_30_36_16
ACCGCGGGTTAATAGATTGCGCATATTGAGTAGATAATAACATCAATAGAAATGCTATTAATACAGACTTTAAATAATTTGTGTTCATAAAAACCTCACTTTAATTACCTCAGTAAAATCATTTTTTTAGTTTGAATAAATGAGCCGGCTGTTAACCTGTAAAAATAAACTCCGCTTGCCAATCCTTTTGCGTTAAATTCAACCTCATATTCTCCCGGCGCTTTTTCTTCGTTTACGAGTGTGGCAATTTCATTGCCCAAAACATCGTACACTTTTAATGAAACCCTCACCCGTCCTTCGGACACCCTCTCCCGGAGGGCGAGGGAAGGAATTGAATATCTAATTTTTGTTGTTGGATTAAATGGGTTTGGATAATTTTGATAAAGTTCGAAATTATCCGGCAAACCAATTTCAACTTCAATTTCGTTTGAGTATTCATAGCTGCCATCAAAATCAATTTGTTTTAATCGATATAAATATTTTCCGGGTTCTACATTATTATCAACAAAAGAATAAAATTGTTTTTCTGTTGTTGTCCCGCTCCCTTCAACAAAACCAACTGTTTCCCAAACTTCCTCTTTTGCTTTATCCTTTGAACTTTGTCCTTTATACTTGCCCACCTCAAACCCGTGGTTGTTTGTTTCCGTAGCAGTAATCCAGTTAAGGTGGATTTCATTATATGTAACATCCGCACTAAAAGAAAAGAGCTCAACCGGGAGCGGGATTCCATCTTCATCATAAACTCCGACACCGCCGTTAGTCGCAATCCAAATATTATTCGCAGTATCAACAGCAAGAGCATTTATTTTGTTATCATTTATATAATAGCCATGTAAAGAAAAGAATCCATTCGGCAAGCCGGAATTGAAACTATTGAAGTAGCTCCAGTTCTCACCATCTTTTTTGTATAACCCATTATCAGTTCCGATATAAAGTTTTCCATTCTTATCAAAGACCAATGAAGAAATTTTATCAGAAAGAAGCGGTGAGTTGGCGGAGTTATAAATAGTCCAGTCTGTCCCATCAAATTTTGCCAGACCATCGGTAGTGCCTGCCCAAATATTATTTTGCGCATCTGCAGCAACCGATGCTACATAATTATGCGGCAATCCTGAATTTGCCGGAGTGTAGCTTTGCCAGATATTATTTTCATATTTTATTAAAGCATTACCGGAAGCAAACCAATAGATATCCCCGGTTTTTACCATCCCGTTTATACCGTAGCCGGGAAATCCGGACAATTCCACCCAATTATTATTTGCATAATTAAATAGTCTGTCGCCTGAAAAGTACGCCCATAATTTGTCTGTATCCATCCACAAATATTCAATTTCATTGTACTGAGTTTGAGGGACGTTAATACTATTAAATGTACTTCCATCATATCTATATAGAAGATCATTCGAAAAACCGTGATATTTAGAGACATAAACATTGTTCGAGGATGAAAAAGAGATTGAGTTTACACCGAATAAAAAAGGAGAGTTTAGATAGCCGAAATATTTCCATGTAAGGTTACTATTGTCAAGTATAGAAAAAAATCCGGGTGGTATAATCTCACCGCTGAGGGGTATATCCCCGAATGAAGAGAAGTATTTATTATTCTCCTCATCAATTGAAAGCTTTAAAATATGATTTTGTCCGAGCATTGAATTAGAAATATTGACTTGTTCGGCTGCCTGATCAAATTTCACAAAACCATAGTCCGTGCCGATCCATTTTACATCCATACGATCAATATGAATTACATTGGTCCAATTAAACGGAAGATTAACATTCAACGGCTGTATAAAACTATTTGAGGAATCAATTATAAAAATTCCGCCGCCGTAAGGAGGGTCATAATAATTTGCTGCAATCCATTTATTATTTTGTCTGTCAATTTCAATGGAATAAACTGAATTATAACTTCTTGAATTTTTAGAAGGCATATAATTTTGCCAGCTTACGCCGTTAAATTTAAAAACCCCCCCCTCAGGATTTTGATAAAATGACTGCTTTACTCCAACCCATTTATTCCCAAAGGAATCTACTTTAACTGCAATTACATTATTAATTGTTAAGCCGGAGTTGGAAGAGTTGTAAGTTGTCCAGGTCCCTTCTTTTTTTTTCACCAGACCAGAATTTGTTCCGATCCATAATATAGTATTTTCAAATTCTAAGTCGTTTATAAAATCGGAAGGAAGATCCGAATTTGTTGTATTAAAAACTTCCCACGTATTGCCATCATATTTTCCAATGCCGCCTCCGTTTGTGCCTACCCAGATATTTCCACTTATGTCTATTGCAATTGTTCTAACATCGTTATGGGGAATACCGGAATTTGCCGAATCATATAATGTCCATTCATTTTCTTTGAATTTCACCAATCCTTTTAAGGTAGCCGTCCACTTATATCCGGAATTATCTACTTTAATATCAAACAAGGTATTAGTTGGAAGGAAAGAATTTCCTTTATTAAAAAACTCTTTTTCATATCCGGTTTTATTTAGTTTAGTTAATCCTGCTTGTGTAGCTATCCAAAGGACATTCCCTTCTTCCGCTATAGCATGAACCGTTTCGCTGTTTAAGTAGTTTCTCCATTGGGGAGATGTGGATTGGGAAAAAACATTAACAGCAAATAAGAAAACAAGAATAATTGCAGCATTCATTTTTCTTTCCTCTGATGTTATCTTAAATATATCATTTTTTTATTATTAACAACAGAACCCGCTCTTAATTGATAAAAATAAACTCCGCTTGAAAGCTTGCTTCCGTCAAACTCAACCTCATACACTCCCGGCGGTTTTTCTTCGTTTACAAGTGTGGTAATTTCGTTGCCGAGTACATCGTAAACATTTAATAAAATGTTTTGTACAGACGCACCGCCGTGCGTCTCTACGAAAGGAATGCTGTAACGAATTTTTGTTGTAGGGTTGAATGGGTTTGGATAATTTTGATAAAGTTCAAATTTATCCGGCAAGCCAATTTCAACTTCAATTTCGTTTGAGTATTCAAAGTCGCCGTCAAAATCAATTTGTTTTAATCGATATAAATATTTTCCCGGAGATAAGTTTTCATCTTTGAATGAGTAATAATTTAATTCTGTTGAAGTGCCTTTGCCATTAACAAAACCAATCGGTTCAAAACTTTTAATTTTTAATTTTGAATTTTTAATTGAACGCTCTACTTCAAATCCTTTGTTGTTAGTTTCGCTCGCGGTTGTCCAGGAAAGTAGAACGTCATTATCAACGCATTCAGCAGAGAACGAAAAAAGTTCAACCGGCAGACCGCCGTTAATAGTTTTTAATAGTATACCTCCAGCGGCATATCCGATTAATTCATTAACCATATAAATTGAGTGAAGGCTTCCGGTATCGCTGTACTGTTCAGTCCAGTTTAATCCGCCGTCTGTCGTCTTTTTTATAATTCCTCTTTCAGGATTATTAGGACTTGACAAAGTATTGCCTGCTGCATACCCGGTAGATAAGTTCAAGAAATAAATTGATTCGATAAATTTACCCGATTCTGCCAATTGGTCAAACCATATTTCACCGCCGTCTGTAGTTTTGGAGATTGTGTAACTGCCGAGAGTATTATGTGCTAACCAGCCAGTTAAAGTATCAACAAAACTTAAATCCCAGGGTGCTCCGCCAAAAGATACCGTGAAGTCAGGCGTCCAGGTTAATCCGCCGTTGTTCGTTCTAATAATTTCATAAAAACCGCATACCCAGCCGTAATTTTCATTCAAGAAAAAAATAGCCCCCAGAGATTGATCCATTGAAAAGAATTGTGAGGTCCATGTAATTCCGCCGTCGGTTGTTTTATAAATTTCGCTGTCCTGATTTGTATTGTTACGAGAAGTTATCCACCCGGTGGCAGGTGAAATAAAAAAGCAATCAGTAAAAGAAAAAGGAAGAACAACTTCGCTCCAGTTAGCTCCGCCGTTTGTTGTTTTAATTAATTTATTCCAACCCCATATCCAACCATTATTTTCGTCAACGAATTTAACTTTCTCAAAATGATTAATTGTCGGTGAACTTTGAGTTATCCAGCTTATTCCCCCGTCAGTTGTTTTGATTATTGTAGCATTGCTGCCGCAAGCCCAGCCGAGATTTTGGTTAAGAAAATAAACTGAATATAAAGACTGATTAGGTATAGTACTAACTTCAAACCATTGCGCATTAACGGTAGAAAATGATAGTGCTAAAATTATAAAAAACGTAACAAGAGTTTTCATAAGAACCTCAACTATTATATTAAATATCTATTTTATTAATAACATTTTTTTTGTCTGTTTAAGGCTTCCGGCAGTTAAACTGTAAAAATATAAACCGCTCGCCACATTTTTACTTTCAAACTCAACAGAATAATTACCAGGAGACTTTTCTTCATCAACAAGCACGGCAACTTCATTGCCAAGAACATCATAAATTTTTAGCTGCACGTGCTGTGTACTGGCTATTGCGTATTGGATATTGGTAGTTGGGTTAAATGGATTCGGATAATTTTGATAAAGCACAAATTCATCGGGCACGCCAATTTCAACTTCAATTTCGTTTGAATATTCGAAGCTGCCGTCGTAATCAATTTGTTTTAAACGATAGATATATTTACCCGCTGAGACGGTCTCATCTTTAAATGAATAATGATTTAATTCTGTTGATGTTCCTTTACCATTTACAAAACCAATCGGTTCAAAATTTTTAATTTTTAATCCGTTAGCTAACGGATGATTTTTAATTGAACGCTCTACTTCGAACCCCTTGTTATTTATTTCGCTCGCGGTTGTCCAGGAAAGTAAAACGTCATCAACATTACTCTCTGCAGAGAACGAAACTAATTCTACCGGTAGCGGAAAATCCAATGACTCATCTGCGCCCATATAAGGATGAATTTGATTTCTTGGCTCACCATCAATATCTGTTTGAACAATGGGGATGGGCGTCCCTGTCAGGTCAACATCACCTAACGAAGCTCCGGTTAAATGGAGATCAGAATTGGAGATGAAATTAACATCTTTGCTTGTTGAGTTTTGTTCCTGCCCGGTATAGATTTGCCAGTCGTTAATATAAAAAGCGTAATTTGTTTTCCACTTTCCGAAAAAGGTTCCGGGCGAAGAATAATAATTATTATAGTCTAATTCAGGATTACGTCTATCGTCTTCAATATCGATAGCTAAGTTTACCCAATTCGCGCTGCTGGTGGTTCTTCTGTTTATTACAATGTTATTTTTTATCTTAAAACTAAAACCGGCGTTATATGTTTGGTTTTGCCTGAGTATTCCAGCGCTCAGTTTTAGCCCGGAATAATTTCCATATATTAAAATTGTATTGTTATAGATTAAAATATTGCTCGCATATTCGCCGTTAAAATTTATACCTTCTATCTCGGTATCTGTGTTATTTCCAAGAGTAATAAAGTTGTTAAAGATTTTTTGACTTGATGAATTAGGTATATAAATGCCGGTTACTTTTTCCGTACCGTTAATATTGAAAATTTTATTGCCTGATATAGTGGGTGAATAGTCGTTACAGTAAATACCGATTACGGTATCAATAACAATTGAAGGGCTGTTATAAATAGAACAACCTGTTATTTTGGAATTATAGTCGCTGCCAATAAAAATTCCAGTCTTCAAAAAATTGTTAACAGCACAATTTTTTATCTCACTCTGTGAGTTATAACTGCCGGGCAAAAAATTAACCCCTATGAAGGGAGGTGTTTGTTCATTCCCGGAAATACTGCACTCCGAAATTAAGATGTTACTGTTTTGGAAATAGTCAGAATTATCAAATAAGATAATTCCTTTCTCTTTTTGATTACATACAGCCGTTAAATTACAATATTGAATAGTAACATTGGTAGCATCATTAAAGCTAACTGCATTGCCGACAGGCGATGTGTTTTTAATTGTTAATGTTTTTGTTGTTCCGGTTCCTCCTGCCCTGCCGTCAAAAACGATGTTTGATGAGTTATTAAAAATAACAGTGCTTGGTTTATCGGAGGAAAGAATTAATTGAGAAACGTTTGCTGCCGGGTAGATTGTTACTTTGTTGCTGTCGTTTGTGTTTTGAATGTAAGGAATAACGATTGGAAATACTTCGGCGGCAGGATTGTATGAATCAGTTATTTCAATATTAACCGGTCCGGTTAGTATTGAGCTGTTAAGAAAATTTAAAGCATCGTTTATTTTATTAAAGTTTTCATTCGAACCGATTTTAAATGTGCCGGATACGCCGCCGTTACCAATAACATGATATCCGGCGGCAAGAGTAGTGTCGGGAATAACAGAGGGGCAGCAGCCCTGTGACTCAATTAATGTGCAAGTTGCGTCAATCATATTTCCTAAATGTGCGGTTGGGGCAATATCAAACACGAGCCAGAAATAAACAGCTTTGTCTACACCATAGTATATATGGCTTAGGTTTCCTATTTCGAATTCGTTGCCGGGATTTTCAACTGTTGCACCAATCTGTTGCTGTGTACTAAACTGCGGATTGTAACCGGTAGAGTATAATTTGGCGCGAAGAATATTGGAAGTATCCGAAGTGCCGAATGTATTAAATTTTAATTTTGTCATCCAGGGAGGAGTTAAAACGGGACCCGGGTGAGTGCAGTGCAGAATCCCGATTATTTTTTGGTTCGGCGTACCGGCAAATAAAGTATCGGGTACTTGATAAAGTTTTACGGGTCTATAATTGTCTATCGGGAAAAATATAATTTGGGAATTTTCGGGAAGCAAACTTAGCGGACTAATATTATTATCCGAAACAGTATTTGATAAAGAAATAAAATACGGCAGCGGAGAAGATAAAGAGACACTGATAAAATTATTCAATCCGCCGGCTTGATTAACTATTCCAATTGAGCAGCTAATATCGCTATTACCTGAAGATGAGCCATAACTGAATATCATGCTTCCATCAAACTCAGAAAAAATTACTTGAAAACTTTTTCTGTTTGTTATAAAATTACTTTCCCACCGGATATTTTTCCATTGAACTACAAAATATCTTGCCGGGTAAGCGCCCACAGTTTTATACCTAATTTCCGATTGTGCATCTGCATAAAGGTCATCCCACAAAGGAGCAATAAAATTTTTATACGCGGGGTCAGCAAGATCATTAATATTTCCGGCGCCGCTGTATGCGGCTCCGAGTTGAACCCATCCATTTGTAGAAATTTTAGCTTTATTAAAAACTGAATCGGCAAAATGAAACGGGAACGGCAGGGTTACTATCTCGGAACCACCATCACCGGCAGCCGAGCTTATTGTTCCGCCTGAAATTTCATCATAATAACCATATCCGGAGTTTGCTGTATAATTGAAGAATACTTGTGCATATGAATTGAACGAAAGTCCTGAAAACAGGATGACGAAAAACATAATCGTTTTCATAATATCCTCTTAACTACTAAAATATATCAATCACAATCTATAATCTTTTTACACAAAATAAAATATTGATTAGGGTTATTTTGTTAAAACCATTTTTCTGCTTTCGATAAAGCTTCCGGCACGAAGCCGGTAAAAATAAATTCCGCTTGCCAATTCTTTTGCGTTAAATTCTACCTCATACACTCCCGGCGATTTTTCTTCGTTTACAAGTGTGGCGATTTCGTTGCCCAAAACATCATACACCTTCAATAATACATTTTGTGGAGACGCACCGCTGTGCGTCTCTACGGAAGGAATGCTGTAACGAATTTTTGTTGTTGGGTTGAATGGGTTGGGGTAATTTCGGGGAAAATTTAAACGAATGTTTTTTATTTCGTCAGATTTTACACCCGTCGGATCGAGAGTAAAAACAAAGCATGCTTTTTGATGAAACAAAGGCTTTGTAATAAATAAATTTGAAACTGCCAAAGACATTTGCCGGGCGCAGTTATCCGCTATTATTTGATTTGAAATCAGTAATAGGAGGAATAGTATTAGCCCAAAGAACAAAAATCTTTTTTTTATAATTTCCATTACAAACCCCGAAGTTAATTTACGTAAAAACTTAAGCATATCTTCTTTAAAAAGCAATAGATGGATTTGCAGTGAGGGCTTTCCGGGGGAAAGAAATTTTTATGAGGACATTAATACCTTAACACTAAAATTCTTGTAATATATGGTAGAATATTTGCAAACTTAAAGATTAGAAAGCATGAATGATGAAGATGAATGGATGAATGTTTTTCATTCAACCATTCAATCACTCATCCCAAATAATTTGGTTCTGGCTCGTTCAGGTTAAGGAAATAACTATTTCCAAAGATGCCGCTTCGGAAAAAAGCTAAAATAGAAATTGAATAATCCGTTGGCTAACGGATTGTTAATAACGATTCGCTAAAAACCTATTTAACAGCCCTAAGTTTAAAATAGACTTCTTCGGGAGAAAATATGCCTGCGAAAAACCTTTCATAAATTACCGGTTCAATATTTACAATGAAATCCATCCACTTCAATGCTGCAAAGTGGGATGTTATAAATTTCTTTTCAACAACCTCAAATTGTGCGCTTCCTTTGTAGTTTGTACGATGGTTTAGTTTCCACTTTTCATAAAATTTCAATTTTCTTTTTCCAATATATTCGTAATTGTCAAATGTGCGTATTGAAAAAGGAATTTTATGATCCGGTTCGCCAAAGTATTTTGTATTTAAGAAGAAGGGTGCGTAAACTATCAGAGTTCCGTTTGGTTTAAGTATTCTGTAGAGTTCGGTTATTGTTTTGTGAAAGCTGTCGAGATGTTCGAGAACGTGGCTGGCATAAATTTCATCGAAGGTGTTTTCCTCAAAAGGATAGGGGAAAGTATTGACGTCGTGTATCATGTTTCCGCCGTAATCTACTATATCGAGGTTGATATATCCTTGTTTTAAGTCGTTCCCGCATCCCAAATTTAATTTCATTTTTAACCGTGCTTCTTTATGAAAATAAGTGAATTAGTTATTGATTTTGAATTTTATTAACTGTAGGGCATCTCTAAAAATCCGTTAACTAACGGATTAGAGATGCCATATAAAAATAGAGTCTACGTATGGATCAAATTTAAGTAATTATTGATAAAAATCTTGTTGGCGCAAAAAAAATCCCCGGTAAGATCGGGGATTTGAATTATTTAATATGTGTTTTTTCAGTTCAAAGAAACTGCCGGGAAGTTTACACCTTTTAGGGAAACTTCTTCCACGTTGAGTTTGGCAACTCCTCTTGCAATTAGACCTAACGCGAGGGCTGCGCCTTTGGACAGGTCTAATTGTCTTCCCGGAATGTATGGTCCGCGGTCATTTATTCTAACGATAACTTGTTTATCGTTTTTCGGATTAGTAACCCTTAGAAGAGTTCCGAATTTGAACGACTTATGAGCCGCTGTAAATGCCATCTGGTCATATTCTTCTCCATTAGCGGTGCTGCGACCATGAAATTTTGGTCCATACCAGGAGGCTTTCATTATTCCTCTGTTAATGTATTCAACTACCGGGTTAACAGCCGTAGTTTCTTCAACATAAACAGGCTCCACTTGTTTAGTGGTTATATCAGTATTTTCGTTTTCATTTGTCAATGTGAATCCAACAAGCGAAATCATTATTAGTAGTATTAGGAACTTCGTTAATGACTTCAAATCATTTACCTCGTAATTATTTAATAAATACACCCCAAAGGTATGCGGGGCAATCTCCATTATCAATAGCTTTATACCTCTGCGGCTGGTCTAAGAGATAAAAATCAACATCCGACCGATGTGGTCTTTTGGTCGAAATTTCAATAGTATCAGTTAAAAAAGTGGAGTGCGAAATAACAAAAGATGTTTGAACAGATAAACGAAATTGAATATAAAACAACTCATTTGTTTTCAATTCCTATTTCGTGAAATAGATTTTAGCCGGTCTGGTGCTTATTGTAGGAGCATGCTTTACTTATTCTTAGAATCTATTTCAACAACAATAACTTTCTCGCAGCAAAAAAATTTTCGGTTCTCAATCTATATATATACATCCCGCTCGAAAGATGCGAAGCGTTGAAATTGACTTCATATACACCCGGCGTTCTGGCTTCGTTAACGAGTGTTGCTACTTCGTTACCGAGAACATCGTAAACTTTTAACGAAACATTTTGTGGAGACGCACGGCGATGCGTATCTGCGAAAGGAATTCTGTAACGAATTTTTGTTGATGGATTAAACGGATTGGGATAATTTTGAGAAAGCTCAAATTTATCCGGAACTGCGGTTTCTATTTCGCTCACATTTACAATTCCGTTCTTGAATTTTACATCCATGCTATCCAGATCATAATTCCCCGCGGGGTCATATACTTCTACATAAACTCTGTAATTCCCATCGGCAAAATCTGTTGTGGGGAATGATAGATCATCTTCTGAAAGATTAATAATTGAATCGCCATCAGAGTTCGTTAATACGTGATAATAATTTCTTTGTTCACTACTCCAACTTGACGGAAGAAGCAATTCATCTCTCTTAAACATAACCGCCGCATACGGTTCATAATTATCGCCGTCGTAAAAATTGTAAGAATGATTCAATATATGCCCAAGCTTGCGCGGTTGGATTAATTCATTATCTGAAATACGCTTAATCCAATAATATGTCCTAAAAGCAGGCTGCTGCCAAACGGATTCACCTATGTAGTCAACAACTTTAGCGATTATGTCGATGTTTCCGTACAAACTATCTTGCATGAGATAATTGGACGTTTCATTTTCGCAGAACCCGAAGAGTGAATTATCAAAAACATTTTGGATGATCGGCGGGTGGGGATCTATCATCGGTGTTAGCGCCAGCAGAGGATTGAAGTTGATTCCCCATTCATTATCATTGTAAAACCAAACTAAACCCGAATCGCGAATTTCAACAAAGTGAATGTGTCCCCATTCGGAAGTCCATTCAACAATGTCGCCGAGATAATCGTGAACGCTTACCGTGTCGCCGACTTCAAACTGTATTGTGTTTTCGATGAGATGCGCATAAAGCCAACCGTTAGACCAGCCGACATTTTGCGAATCACTAACTGCCATCCTCCAGTAAACTGCGCCGCCGAGTGTAAGAACACATTTCACAACTCCGCTATAAACCGAATATACCGGTTCGGCAATGGGAACAATAAGATCAAGCCCTTGATGAAGATATGAATAACTTGATCCATATCCGCCCATGTGCTGTTCATAATGATTCCAAACTGTGCGCATGCTGTCGAACGGGGCAAACGGCCAGGGAATAGATTTGTATCCGGTTTTTGTTTTGAGGTTTTTGGGAGATGCCTCATGGATTGTTAATTCTCTTTTTCCTCCTAAACTCTCTTTGAAATTTTTCCCCTGAACATTATAAATTCTCATCACGCCGGAAGATTCGAATTTTGTTCGTTTATGAATGCCGGCATAGAGTTCGTTTCCGATAAACTCAATATCTTTGAAGGAATAATTACCGCCGAGTCTATCCGAAAAAACCAGGTTGGCGGATTTGACTGAAAAAACACGGAGGTTGTATTTGTCAATCACGCATATAAATTCTGAGTTTTGTGATAAATCCACTTTGCGCGGAATTTGCATTTCGGTATTAATGGAGCGGATCATCACGCCGTTTTGATAAATACGGATTTCATTTTCAACTGCGGCTGCAACGCTGTTCGTTGTTTCATCCATATCGAAACGATAGCAAAGATCATAACGTTCTGTTTGTCCGGATTGAATATTAATAACAAAAAGTCCGTCGGGATTGCGCGCCCCAAATTTATTTCCGCCGTCCGAAAAGCGAAATTCCGATGCGCCGGTAAATTCTTTAGTAAAAAGTTTCTCTCCGGTTTTGCTGTAAAAATGAATTTTCAGAAGGCTTTTGTAATGTTCGGAATGATCGTAAAAAACAACATTCCCCGAGTTGGAGATTTCAACATCGGAGCCGGGAACTTCTCGTATCGAAAACAAAAGTATGCCGTTCTCAAATAAACGGAAATCGTGAAGTTCTCTATATTCATCCGAAACTGCTCCGATACTATAATTTGCGCCATAAACACCGTCTGCTGAAATCGATTTATATTCTCCCTGATTCCGAACTACTAATTTTCCGTTTTGTGCTGCCCGGAGTTTGTTCTTTTCCTCAGCGGATGCTTTGGGATTAAACACGAAGAAGAATATTGAAATAGAAACAATAGCAATTTGTAATTTATTAAATTTCATTTTATACGCGCCTTTTGAAATATACTCTTTTTGATTAAAACCGATTCAACATTTTAATTCTTTCATGCGAACTCTGTTTACGAATCATTCAACCGTAAAAGCAAACGCACATCCGTCGGGAGAAATACACCGCAAATAGTTTCTTAATTTCCCCTACCGGCGAATTATAAATGAGTTAATTCTAAAAAGCAAATATTCAGTCGTTTTATTCTTAATTGGTTAAAGGAGACAATAATGAAAAAGGGGGGCGGGAAGTATGGCAAAATTATATTTTATTACCCTATCCTTTTTAATAGTAAAAATCTCGGTTATCCATGCATACCAAGATACATTCCACCGAAGTAAGGAACTAACCAAATTATCCATACAATTATACTGAAGCGGTGAAATTCTTTCCGTACATTTTCGCTGCCTTTAATAATAACCCAGGTTGCCCATACAGCATGCAGCAACATAAGCCAAAGAGCAATTTGTCCGGTAAGAGTATGTGGTTCACTTAAGTCAAAAGGTCCGTTTGCCATTTGATGCATTGCCCATGTTCCGGAAATATCGAAAGCAAATCCTACCCAGAAAAAAACAACATGCCATGGATTCAGGTGCTTTAATATTCTTTCCGACCAGACTCCGAGAGAATAGAAGATTAACGCTAAAGTTATAAGTATTGTTGATATGATTAATGAGAATGACACTACATTTTAATCCTTTTATAAAAGCAATGTTAGGCTCTTAAAGAATCATTAGTAACAATCCGTTAGCTAACGGATTGTTTTTTATTTGTTTCTGCTTGTCCCGCCCCGCGGGGGCTTGTCCAGCTTTAGGTCTAATAATATTGCAAACGCAAAGCTGCCGCAAAATTACTATGCAGCAGCTTTGCCCTCAGTAAAAAATTATTGTAATTTGATAGTGTTTAGTGCTAAAGCCTGACCAATTAATACGGCTTCGTTGTTATTCGATAAAACAAAATTGTAACTCAGAGCATAAACTATTGCATCGCCTGCAGCAAGAGAACCAAGTTCGGAAGCAGAGAAGGTTGCAGAAGTTACGTTTCCAAGGTTCTGTTTAAATTTAGAGTTGCCGTTCATATCGCTTATAAAAATCGCATTATTAGCGCCTGCGCCTGTAACCGTCCAGCTCACTATTAAATCGCTCGTCCGTGGAACAGTACTATTTGCAGCCGGTGCTGTTAAAGCTAATTCGCCCGGAACCTGCACATTTTTTTGCTGAAGCGTGTAACCGGTTACATCAAATGTTGCGGTAAATGCGCCGCTTGGTAAGGTCATTATCTGAGTTGGATTTTGGGGATTCGGGAATGAGTAACTTGTATTACCGCTGCTTGTGTTTTTTGCAAACAAATAATCGGTTCCGCTAACTTTTACCGAAACGTCGCCTTTGTCTTGATTGTTAAGACTTGCAAAACCAACTCCGGTACTAAATGTATAACCTGATTGAGTAACAGATGTGCGGACAAGCCCTAAAACATGTGTCGGAGCAGCGCCGCCAAATTCAGTTGGTAATGGATTTGAATTATTACCGGTGTTATTGTTGTTGCCCGGATCTGTAGGATTATTATCTTTATTACAACCGGCAACAATCAAAAGAATTGAAAAAAGAAACAATGAAAGAAATATTTTAAGACTTTTCATAACAGCCCTTCTTAATTTATGATTGATGATTTATAAAAGTTTATTTTTTTTATGCGCAAGTATAATAAAATATTATGCCAAAAATATTGTGCCTCGACACGCTATCTTTAGCTGAATAACGGGGTTACGGATTGGAAAACAGACAAACCTTGTATTGTAGTTGTCGGTTTAATGCGACAGGAATTCAGTCTACAGTTCTCAGCATGCAATATAACATTTGTTCCATTTCGTGTTAGAGCGGTATGCCCGAATATGAATATTTTATTTAGAGAGAGGAACTAAAAATTTCGCGGTTGTACCATTATTCGGCTCGCTTTGAATTTCAAAAGTTCCGTTGTTTTTTTCTATAAACTCTTTGCAGAGGAGTAAGCCAAGCCCTCAAACGGGATAGAAAATCTGATGTTGGCATTGAGGCTTTTCGGTCTTCAATTAGATGCTGATAATATTTCTCCCGTGTTTCTAAAACATATTCGCCATATCTATTTCGAGGCTTTCCTGCGGCGCTTCAATAATTCGTCCGATTTCCTCTCCGTCTCTGTAAAGAATAAACGTAGGTACAAAATTTATATCCAGTTCTTCAATATCAATCGATTCGGTTTTTTTGTCTCTGTCAACGGCAATCAGTTTTATTTTTTCTTCGGGAAAATTTAGCTTCTCAATTATTTTATAAAAACGGGGTACTTCCCTCCGGCTGTCGCTGCACCAGGTTCCCATAACAATTGTGATGGTTATTGCGTCCATTTTTTCTTTTAATGGTGCAAGAGTTTCGTCATTAACTTCATACATTTCCCATTCGGAGTTCCACCACCAGGAAAATGCAGAATCTTCAAATGCTTCACGCGTACAATATCCAGTCAACATTTTTTTCCCCGAATCTTCATCAATAAAAGTTTGATTTTTATCCTGCGCAAATATTATTAACGGAACAAAAATCATCAATCCTAAAAATGCCCGCATCATATTGTTTCCTCTTTGTCAAGTGAATTTTTTCTTAAATCAATTCCCCATAAAAGTTTTTTTCTTAAAATTTCAAAATAGTTTGTAAGAGATGTCTGTACAAGTTTGAACGAACGCTTGCTTTTATTTATTCTTAATTCGAGCGGGGGCGGAAACGAAAAAACCCGCTGCCCATCGCAGTTTACCTGCAATTCTTTGTGCTGGGAATCAGCGCGAATAATAATTTCTTCGCTCGATGGAAGAACAATCGGGCGGACAGTCAAACTGTGGGGCGAGATTGGGCTTAAGGTAATTACATCACATTTGGGGCTTACAATAGGACCGCCTGTAGAAATTGAATATCCGGTTGAACCTGTTGGGGTTGCAATAATTAAACCATCCGCGGCAAACGTTGTTACATATTCGCCGCCAACAAAAATAGTTAGCTCAATCATTTTGGGCCAGCCGCCTTTGTCTATTACTATATCATTTATGGCATACAATGTTTCAACTTTATAGTTTGAACATTCCCCCGTAATTACCATTCGTTCCTCTATTCTATAGTTTCCGTTTTTTATCTCTTCAATAAACTCTTCCATCTGGTTTATGTTTACCTCCGCCAAAAAACCAAGTTTACCAAAATTCAAACCGAGGACCGGTTTGTCATAAAACTGAGCTTTATATGCCGTGGCAAGCATCGTCCCGTCGCCCCCTATTGATATTATTATGTCGCTCTTTGTACAAACTTTTTCATCATTAATAAAAAGTGACTTGTTGATTTTAAAAGGAAGTTGCCCGCGCTGTGTAAGTAGTGAATCGCTTAGATAATAATTAAACCCGTTTTGTTTTAGCAAATTTGCAAGCCGCGATACAACTTCTAAAACATTAATTTTTGTTGTGTTGGCAATTATTCCAATTGTCATAATTATTCCAATTATTGTTTATTACGCCATAACGGATTAGTTAACGCCATCCGTAATTAAAGATGAATATCAATTAAGAAATTTTTCTTATTGTGAAGATAAATATCTTTTTGTTCTTTCGGTAGTTCCTTATTTGCCCGATCCGACAATTTTATAATTTTACTTGGGCTATTGTTTAGTAAAATTTTAAACGAATGGAACGATCAAAATGAATGAATGACAACAGGGAAGAATATTCATTCGTCCTTTTCAATTTCCCAGAGCTTTGCATATTTAGTAAAAACATACGCTGCAGAAAAGACAGCGAGAATAAATCCCTGTATGCCGTCTAAAAAACCGCGCTTTATAAAAAACATTTTTATAAAAAGAAAACAAGGACGAATAAGCAGATCGGTAAGTCTGAATCGTTTCTTTTTTTTATGAATTTCTTCTGCGGCAAGGGATGTGTAGCGGTTGTATTTTTCAAAATAATGAAAGATTGATGGATCGGTGTAATGTTCAATATCGTTTAATAATTCTCCTGTTACGCCGGAATGTACGAGATGCTCGTGCACCGCGCTTTCGCTAAACCTAACTTTAGTTTGGTTGAACAACCTCGCTACGCGCCCGGGGTACCATCCGCTATGTTTGATCCATCTGCCGAGAAAGTTTGCAATCCTCGGAATTGAATAAACATTAAACACCGGTTGAGAATATTTAAACTGTTGTAATTCGTTTTTCAATTCGGGTGTTAGCGCTTCATCAGCATCTATCCATAACACCCAATCGTTAGTCGTTAATTGAAGCGCAAAATTTTTGGTGCCGGAGTATCCCTGCCATTTCGAAACACTATGTTTTACTTCCGGAAAAGTCTGCACAATTTCAGCTGTTCTATCGGATGATTTTTCATCTACCACAACTACAATTTCATCAACACAGCCGAGTTGACTTTTTATGCAGCGCCCAATATTTTTTTCTTCATTCTTGGCAATTATAATGGATGATAATTTTATCATACAAAATCTTTCATACTAAACGACGGGAGAATTTATAATAAATTTATTATCAAATTTAGCTATATTTACCGGCAGCCAAATTAGTTAAAAAATTTGAAATTGATATACAAAGAAACTAAAAATTTTATCTTCGGCGAAAAAAATCCCGCCGCTTTATTGGCAAATTATAACATCTTTAATTGATGAACAAACTTTTTGAACTTTTCAAACACGCATACTTAAAACTTGGGACTGGTTCTGTTGCCGAGATTCTCTGGGTTATGACGGGGCAATTACTTTCGGTTGTGCTAGGATTTGTAATCATCAAAATTCTTTCCGGCTTGGGCACCGAACAATATGGAGTGTATGTTCTTGTTTTAACTGCTGCCGCTTTTGTCGGACAGTTATTTTATGGTCCATTATTACAGGGATTTTTACGTTTCTATTATACTTACGCTGCAAA
Source organism: Ignavibacteria bacterium CG2_30_36_16 (assembly GCA_001873185.1). Classification (GTDB taxonomy): domain Bacteria; phylum Bacteroidota; class Ignavibacteria; order Ignavibacteriales; family Ignavibacteriaceae; genus CG2-30-36-16. Next base: position 17,091 of record MNYQ01000041.1, read on the forward strand.
AAGCGCTCAGACTTTTTTTTCAAACTATAATTTGAGACTTCTTTTTCTGTCGGGTCTCTTCGTATTAATATGCGCTGTCGCCCTTTCACTAATCAACTTTGCCTTCCCTTTTTATGAAGCAAAATATTTTTTCCTTGCGGCGGGATGTTTTGTTGCCGCACTTAAATTTAATGAGTTCTTCAACTCGGTTCTTAACCTATTGCGGAAAAGAAAATTAAATTCAATTCTTCAGGGTGTTGAAAAGATGGTTTCAATTCTTCTTTTATTATTCCTCTTAAGTGAAGGGTATTTAGATATTGAAAATGCAATACTAATTCTAACTGCAGTGGCATTAATTTTTGGCGCTGGCAAGTTTCACTATTTTAAAAAGTTACTCCCGGAACAAAACACATTTAATCACACTATCTCCAAAACGGAAATGAAAAACAATTTGTTTTCGTATATGCTGCCTTTTATGCTTTGGGGACTAAGCGGCTGGCTTCAGCTTAACGGTGAGAAATGGATTATCAATGACTATCTCTCAACTTCCGATGTGGGTATTTACGGAGTAATGATGGCTGTGGTTACCTCTCTTGTCGTTCTTCCCAATAACATTATTGTTGAGTTTACAATGCCGATCATATTTAAGCAATATGCAAATTTGGAAGACAAAGCAAACGTTTCGACCGGTTATAGTTATATTAAAATAATTTTTGTGCTTGTGCTTTTTCTTACTTTTACCGCAACGGCTGTTTCGTTCATCGCCGGGCATTTTCTAATAAAATTAATTAGCAGTGAAAACTACGTTTTATATTCTTACATGCTGCCATCGTTAACATTTGGAACGGGACTATTTTTTACGGGGCAGGCTTTAACTAATCTCGGAATGGCGCTTAATAAACCGGAAAAATATTTAGCGCCTAAAATTGCAACCGGAATAATTTCTATTACACTTAATTTAATTTTAATAAAAATATTCGGGATTGAAGGAGTGTCTTATTCCATTTTAATTTCGGGTGCTGTTTATGTTGTTTATATTTGGATCGTTAATAAGAATATTTTAAAGAGTTTTAATTTGGTTTCGTCATCAAATATGCCGGATAAATATTTATGAAATGCGCTGCGGTTATGATGCAGTATGATTATGGTGAAAAGTCGAGAGGTTTCTCTTACGAGTACTATAATATTTTTATGCCGTTAATGGATGTTGCCGGCGAATACAATATTATGCTTTTCGATTTTTACGATGAGTACAAACGCAGCGGGAAATCTGTGATGAATAAAAAACTTCTGGAGTTTGTAGAAAAAGCAAAACCTGACTTCACAATTTTTTGTTTATTTGAAAATGAACTTGACGGGTCAACTTTAAATGAAATTCGAAAGCATACTAAAACAATTGCATATTTTTTTGATGACCCGTGGCGGCAAAAATACGTGCGGCACTGGATAAACTATTTCGACTATTTCTCGACACCCGATTATTACATGCACCAAAACTACTTGTTTGAGAAAATAGAAAACGTAATCTATTTGCCGTTTGGTTTTAATAAAAACATTTATAAAAAAATTGAACTTGATAAAGATATAGATGTCAGTTTCGTGGGCGCTTATAATCCTTACCGTAAATGGATAATAGATTTATTGATTAAAAATGGTATAAACGTGAAAGTTTACGGAAGATTTTGGGATGGCAATTCGAACTGGATTACACAAGAAGAAATGGTAAATATTTTTAACCGCAGCAAAATAAATTTGAATTTATCTAATGCCGTTTTTAACGATTCCCGTTATCTTCTTTCCGCAATAAAATCGCCCAAAGCAATAAAGCAGCTAATATTAAATAAAAAAACTCGTGAACAGGTAAAGGGACGCCATTACGAAATTAACGGCTGCGGCGGCTTCCAGTTGAGTTATTTTGTTTCGGGATTAAATATGGTTTACGAAATTGAAAAAGAAATTGCCGTGTTTGATAACGTCTCAAATCTTCCCGAATTAATCCGTTTTTTTTTGAAGAATGAAATTCTCCGTAATCAAATTGCACAAAACGGATATAAGCGTTCGCTTGAAGAACACACGGCTCAGGGATATATGAGAAAATTAATTGACATTGTTTCTGGCAGTAACCGTGGAGACGCAAAAGAATAAATGGATAGATCCGATTACAATCCGTTAGTTTCCGTAATAATAAGCGCATATAATTCGGAAAAGTATTTGGACGAAGCCGTTTGCTCTGCAGCCGCACAGACGTATAAAAATTTAGAAATTATTATTGTTGACGACGGATCTACAGACGATACAAAAACAATAGGATTAAAATTACAGGAACTGTTTGCCTTTGTAAATTATTTTCAAGTTGCTCATTCGGGTCTTCCTTCCGTTACGCGCAATATTGGTATTAGAAAATCTGTTGGTGAGTTTATCGCTTTTCTTGATGCAGATGATATGTGGACAAAATCCAAAATAGAAATACAGACAAAATATTTATTGTGTCATCCAAACGATGTTTTGTGTTATTCTATGAGCATAACTTTCGGCTCTGTAAACATTTTTTCCCCGCACTACGAACTTTTACCGCTTCCCTGGAAAGCCGTAAAAACTTTAGACGAACTTTTAATTAAAGGAAATTCAATTCCCCTTTCCTCCGTTCTTGTTAGAAGCAGTTTATTAAAGAAGGCAGATGGATTTGATGAAGATCCGGAACTTAAAATTGAAGATTATGACCTTTGGATCAGGTTAGGCGGGTTTGGCAACTACGGTTTTATCAATAGGATCTTTACATACTACAGAATACACAAGTCGCAGTTTTCATCCGATTGGGAAACAAAAAAAAGCAGGCTTGAGTATCTTGCAAAAAAAAGAAATTTGAACCTGCCGCCATATAAATTTTTCCGAAATAAAAATATTGTTATCCGCCTTGCAAGAAATTTTGTGCATTTCTTAAATTTTTTGTGGGTCAGCTTTTTATCGCTTTTTGATTCGAATAAATATTTAACTGATATTTTAATAAACTCAAAACCAAAAATATTAGTCGTCTCCGTTGCCGGGGGTTGGGGCGGCGGCGAGGAGTTTTTGCATCGACTTTTTGAAAATTTAACCGGCTATCAATTTGTCACCGTTTCTCCGCCGGGAGAATCGTATAATAATTTTAAACATAACAATGTTGAAGTATTTCAGATCAACAGTTTAAAGAAGTTATTTAGAGACAACGGTAAGTGGACATTGGCGTCCAAATTAAATGGTCTGCTGAGTATAATTTATTCTACAATAGCTTTAATTCGGGTAATTATTAATCAAAAACCTTCATTTATTTTAGCAAACGGTAATTTTGCAGCTCTATATTCGCTTCCCTCTTCTTTATTGACGTCTAAAAAACTTTTAGCAATTCAGCATCTTATTTATGAAGAGCAGTCAGTCGAATCAAAAATTTTACGGTTGTTAAACAGATTTGTTTATAAGTTTGTTTGCGTTTCTTTTTCTGTTGAAGATAATGTTAAAAGCATTTTAAAAGGTAGAATTAAAAACAATCTGGTTACTATTCGGCATGCTATAAATTTGCCTGAATTAGATGAGAGTGGAAAAAGAGACGATAATATTATTAAGATTGGAATTGTCGGCAGCATAATTAGAGTTAAAGCAATTGAAACGGTTATAACAGCTCTCCATAAAATCATAGGTGAAAATAATAATGTGCAACTTCAAATTTACGGCAGCGTAAGGACTACCGAGCCTGATTCACTTGTTTATGAAAATGAACTGAAAAAACAAATGGATAAATTAGAAATTTGTGATAATATTTGTTTTTGCGGATTTGAAAAATCCAAGCAAAAAATTTATTCTGATGTTGATATTGTGGTTAATTATTCTAAAATAGCAGAAGCGTTTTCATTTACTGTTCTGGAAGCCATGGCTTTTGGAAAAATTGTGATAGCAGCCGATGTGGGCGGACCAAAAGAAATTATTACTGATGCGTTTGATGGCTTTTTATTACCCCCGTCTGATGAAGAGGCGCTATATAAAAGATTGAATAAATGTATCCGTGATTTCGATTCAGATGAAATGACAACAATTAGAAAAAATGCCCGAAAAACAGTTGAACAAAAGTTTGACATGAATACTTTTTCGAGCGCGTACAAAAGTTTGTTTAACTTAATAATTAATTAGAAAGAAAATTTCTGAAAACAGCAATAGTTCAGGAATGGTTAGTTAATTACGCCGGTTCCGAAAGGTGTGTTGAGTCTTTTAATAATATTTATCCCGAATCGGATATCTTCTCGCTCGTTGATTTTCTAAACGATGACAATCGCAGTACAATTATCAAGGGGAAACATGCAGCCACTTCATTCATTCAAAAACTTCCCTATGCAAAAAAGAAACATCGAAATTATCTCCCGCTATTCCCGCTGGCGATAGAACAGTTCAATTTATCCCGTTATGATTTGATTATTTCAAGTTCGCACTCTGTTGCAAAAGGAGTTTTAACAAATTCTAATCAACTTCATATTTGTTACTGTCATACGCCCATGCGCTATGCTTGGGATTTATACTACAGCTACATAACAGAAGCAGGATTAATAAAAGGCTTAAAAGGAGCGCTGGCAAAAACAGCGTTACATTATTTAAGAATGTGGGATGTTTCAACGGCAAATCGCCCGGACTATTTTATAGCCAACTCAAATCATATTGCAAGAAGGATTAAAAAAACATATAACCGGAGTGCGGAAGTGATTTTTCCGCCGGTTGATGTTGAAAAATTTCCGTTGTCAAATTCTAAAGAAAATTTTTATCTGACGGCTTCTCGAATGGTACCATATAAACGCATCGATTTAATTGTAGAAGCTTTTACCCAAATGCGCGATAAAAAACTTGTTGTTATCGGGCACGGTCCCGAGATGGAAAAGATAAAACAAAAAGCTGGCGCCAATATCGAGATTCTTGGTTACCAGCCTGATGAAAAACTTGTTGAATATATGCAGAAAGCAAAGGCGTTTGTTTTTGCCGCAGAGGAAGATTTCGGGATAATCGTGATTGAAGCAATGGCAGCCGGAACTCCGGTTATTGCCTGGCAGCGCGGCGGAACCGGCGAAACTGTGATTGATAAACAAACAGGAATTTTATTTAACGAACAGTCTGCCGCTTCAATTTTAAATGCTGTGCAGCGTTTTGAAATGGAAGAGAAGAATTTCGATTCCCGGTTTATAAGTAAATATGCTTCCGGTTTCGGAAGAAATATTTTTGAAGAAAAGATTTCAATTTTCATAGATAAAAAGTTAGACGAATTTTATAACAATAAAATCATCAATCACAATAAATGATAGTAAACAGAAAATCATTATATCTTTTTCGACTCTTACTCGATCTGCTTTTGCTAAATGCTGTTTTTGTCGTGTCGGCGGCGGCGGCTCAATCAATTGATATTCTACTAAACCGCCCGTATATGTTTATTCTAATGATGGCGTTGAATATCGTTTGGTATTTTTTTTCCGGCGTCTGGAAATTTTACGATGATTTCAGCTCCCGTTATTTTGCTTTTCAGTTTGTAAACATTGTTCGAAATGTTTTCGTTCAAACAATAACCGCCGTCCTTTTTATATTCATTGCTAAAGAAGATTTATTTACAAGAAACTTTATCGTTTATAACTCACTGCTTCTTTTGTTTGCAATAAGCATGCGTACTTTACTACTTAAATTCTCTTTGCTATCGCTTCGCAGCAAGGGAAAAAACATTAGGAATATGATTATTATTGGCGCCGGTGAAGTGGGAAATAATTTTAGACAAATGATAAATGACAATCCCGACTTCGGTTATAATTTTCTCGGCTTTGTAGATGATGAAAATACCGGAGAAGATGTGATCGACGGAATTATGCAGCTCGAGCAAATATTGAAACAAAAAGATGTAGAAGAGGTAGTTATCGCGCTGCCGCAATATGCATCCGCTCTGCTTGATGATATAATTCATGTTTGTAATCGTAATGCCGTAAAGACGCATATCATCCCCGACTACTTTAAATTTGTCTCTAAAAAATTTGACGTGAGTATGATGGGAAATTTCCCTATTATCAGCGTTAGAAATGAACCGCTTGATGAAGTGCAGTGGAGGTTTGTTAAACGGTTATTTGATTTACTCTTTTCCGTTATTGTAATCTTGATGGTTCTTTCATGGCTTGTTCCGTTAATCGCCGTTGTTTTAAAATTAACTTCTAAAGGAAGTGTGTTTTTTATTCAGGATAGAATCGGCGCTAAGAATGAAAAATTTAAGTGCTATAAATTCAGAACAATGACAGACGACAGCGCCGCTCAAAAAGAGTTTAGACCCACTTTTGAAAACGATCCGCGGATTACAAAGACAGGAAAGTTTTTGCGTAAATCTAATCTTGATGAAACACCTCAGTTCTTTAATGTGCTTAAGGGCGAAATGTCGATCGTGGGACCGCGCCCGCATGCCGTTCCTTACGATGAAAAGTATGGAAAAATTGTTGAGGAAATTAGACTGCGGCACAATGTAAAACCCGGCATCACCGGCTGGGCGCAGATACACGGGCTGCGCGGTGATGTTGAGGATGCAGACGAAAATATTAAAAGAACCATTAAACGAATAGAATTTGATTTGTGGTACATTGAAAATTGGTCGCTTTGGCTCGATATACAAATTATACTTTTAACTGTCTGGCAGATGATAAAATGGGACACAAAAGGAATATAGTGTGCTTTATTTATATTATTTTTTTAATTTGGTTTTGACTTTTAGATTTTTTTATCCACCAATCATAAAGGACTGATTAATGAAAAGATTCTACTCCTCGTTTGAATCTACCTCTCAACTGTTTTATACTTTCTTGGCAGTTATCTTATTAGGTTTATTCACCTCATCCTCTTTTGCCCAAATAAGCGAAGGCGGAATTCCTTACTCTTTTAACGCTAACATAAATCAACAAGTAGAGCGTGTAACTATGCCCGCAGTAAATGTTGCCGCACTATTAGCGGAAGATGAAATTGAACAATCCAAAGGCTTACCGTATCGTTTCGGTTTTCCTATGGATGTAAATTATAACCTTAATAATTCGGGCACATGGACGAACCTCCCCGGCGGGGCTAAATTGTGGCGCTTAAATATTTTTTTCTTCCGGCGCAACAACTATTAATTTAATCTATAATGATTTTTGGCTGCCGCAAGGATCCAAATTTTATATTTACAACCAAAACCAGAGCGAAGTTATAGGTGCATTTACAACCCGGAATAATAATGAGAACGGACAGTTTGCTACCGGGCTTGTTCGCGGCGAGTCAGTTATACTTGAATATTATGAACCCGCTAATGTTGAAGCCCCCGGGATAATCAGCATTTCAACCGTAATACATGGTTATAAAGACGTCTTCAAAAAAATAGAAGAGACAGATGGTTTTGGTTCTTCCGGTAGCTGCAACAATAACGTAAACTGTCCCGAAGGCGCTCCATGGGCAAATCAAATAAGATCTGCTGCCATGATTTTAACCGCAAGCAACTCCCGCCTTTGTTCCGGGTCAATGGTTAACAATATGCGGCAGGATCTTACGCCTTACTTTTTAACCGCAAATCATTGTTGGAGTGGAACGCCAGCTACCTGGATTATTATGTTTAATTATCAAAGCCCCAATTGTAATAATATTGATGGACCATTAAACTATACCGTTCAGGGAACTACAACAATAGCAAAAAATGCAGATTCCGATTTCGCTTTGTTATTGCTAAATACTGCCCCGCCGGATACATATATGGTTCACTTCAACGGCTGGTCGGCAGAGGATGTTGCTTCTACAAGTTCTGTTGGAATTCATCATCCTTCCGGTGATATTAAAAAGATTTCCTGGGATAACGATCCTTCTTCATCTGCTGATTACGAGCCTTCGCCTTACCTGCCAAACTCACATTGGAAAATTACAATGTGGGACGACGGCACAACCGAACCGGGTTCTTCCGGCTCGCCGTTGTTTGACCAAAACAAAAGATTGATCGGACAGCTTCACGGCGGATGGGCTTCGTGTACAAGTTTAACAGCAGATTATTACGGCAAGTTTGCAATGTCCTGGAACCGCGGTTCAACGCCGGCTACAAGATTAAAAGATTGGCTCGACCCGGATAACACCGGCGCTCTCATTCTCGATGGATGGGACCCAACTATCGGCGACCCGGACACAGTTGCCCCAACGACAATTATCGATTTAGCTGTTGTCGATCCAACTTCAAACTCATTAACATTAAACTGGACTGCTCCGATGGATTCATCTTTCGGCGGAGTGAAAGTTTATGATATTCGTTATTCAGTTCAGCCAATTAATGACTCTGTTTCTTTTTACAGTGCAGCACAGTTTTCCGGCATTGTCCCGGATACTGCAGGCGCAGCACAGAACGCAGTTGTTGATCAGCTTAGTTTTAATTCAACATATTATTTTGCAATTCGCTCAAGAGATTTCTGGAATAACTGGTCGGAGATTTCTAACGTTCCTACAGGAACAACATTATCTGCTCCTCAGCTTGACGTGTCGCCGGATAGTCTTCATTTAACTTTGGATTCTGCCGCAACAATGATTGAAACAATATTGTTGTCTAACATTTCTGCTAACCCTTCTACACTAACTTATACTGTTGGTTTAGACAACAATGTTTACCCTTCAAACTCAGTTTCTGTTAAACTTTTACCCGTGATGAACGAGTCTTCAAATTTAATCGAGCTTGATAAAAATGAAAATCCGCTCAAAGAACCACGCGGAATGAGCATTGAAGGAAGCGGCGGTCCGGATTTATTTGGCTACAAATGGATAGACAGTGATGAGCCGAACGGTCCAACTTACATTTGGGATGATATTTCCACAACCGGCACGCTTGCCACAAACTGGGTTGCAACCGGCTCTTTTGATCCAAAAGACGAAGGCGTTGCAGGTCCCTACTCATTTGGTTTTAATTTTAAATACTACGGGAATATAAAAACTCAGGTTTATATAAGTTCGAATGGTCTATTAGTATTCGATATGCCTGCTGCCAACATATATACAAACGCTCAGATACCCGGCAGCAGCGCGCCGAATGATTTTATTGCTCCTTTCTGGGACGACCTTGATGGAACAACCCAGGGAACAGTTCACTACAAAGCCGAAGTTGATAAATTTATAGTTCAATTCACGAACTGGCAAAAATATTCGGCAACCAGTTCTTTAACCTTCCAGATAGTGTTGTATGCTAATGGTAGAATAATGTTCTACTACAATAACATGAATGCAACTTTAACTTCCGCAACTGTTGGTATTGAGAACAACGCCGGCAACGATGGATTGCAAATTGCATATAACGCTGCTTACGTTCATAACGGTTTAGCAGTTAAGTTTGCAGCAGATCCGGAATGGTTGGCAAGCAACACTCTGGGCGGAATGATTTATAACGGTAACTCTGCCGCTATAGAATTAACATTCAACTCCGAAGATTACCCTGAGGGCGAATACTCGATGGACGTTATTGTAAACAGCAACGATCCTTCTTCACCCGAAATTATTATTCCGGTAAGAATGACAGTTAGTTATATCGTGCCGGTAGAATTAGCTTCATTTACAGTTGAGCAGGTTAAAAACGAAGCCGTATTAAGATGGACTTCGGCTACAGAGACAAACAACAGCGGATTTGAAATTGAGAAGGCAATTATTTCTGCTGATAAAAATATAAAACAATTCCAATCAGCAGGATTTGTAAAGGGTAATGGAACTACAACCGAAACGGTTTCATATTCCTTTACGGACAAAAATCTAAACGTAGGAAGGTATGTTTATAGATTAAAACAAATTGATCTTGACGGCACAATGGAATATTCACCCGAAGTAGAAGTTGAAATTACGGCGCCGGATGTTTTTGCATTATATCAAAACTACCCGAACCCATTTAATCCTTCAACCACTATTGAATTCTCATTGCCAGTTAAGGCGGATGTAAATCTATCTATATACAATACTCTTGGTGAACTTGTAACAAGTTTGAATGCCGGATTAATGGAAGCCGGATATCATCAAATTAAATTTGACGCTTCAAGATACACATCCGGAACTTATATTTACCGGATAAAAGTAAATGGCGGCAAACTCTTCTCCGAATCGAAGAAGATGCTGCTGCTTAAGTAATTTTACATCATGCGGAAACATATTCCCGGATATGTTTCCGCAATTAAATTGATTTGTAGAGAAGGACAAGGGCGCAGTTACCGCTTGAGGGGAAAATTAGCGGTTACTTACGATAACATATCGCGGCAAGCCGCAAGTTCAAAGTTAAAAGTATAAAACATATCTTTACACAAAAAACAATCCCGCATGCGGGATAAACGGCAATACTATAATGACCAAAGGTATTGATTACGTAGAAGAAGGCATCGCGCTGTACCTGCAGAAAGTTAAAGAACAAAGAGTAAGCCTACTCTAAAAAGGTTGTAAACGATTAAAACCGTTTCAACGGTTTATATTTCAGTCTCAAATTGAATGGTTGACCTTTTAGACCTGACCCAAGAGTAAAATACTTAGAAAAGCAAGCCCGGTATTTTGGTTATTCACTTAACCAAATTGAAGCTTCATAAATAGGCGTTTACTAAAAAAATATCTTTGTCGTTTTATCAAAATAATTAAACCATTAGCGGCTGTTATATAACTATGCCTAATTGTAAAATTTACTCACGAAAAGAAACTCAACTATCCGTTAGCTAACGGATAAATTTTTCAAAAAACTCCCAATTCCAGCAACATATAAGAACGTAAAAACCAATACTAACATAAAGTGGGAAATGGTTCATTAGCATTGGCTGGTTATATTTGCCTCTGTTTATATTAAATCAAAAACTAATTTTAATGCCCTATCTATTTCAGTAAGTTTATTTTCAGATAGTTGGCCACGAATTTTAACTAATCTGAATTGGTAATCTATTGGTCTTGTCTGAAGGCAATCAGCAATGGATCTCTTGGTTAGTCCATTTTCTTTTGATGGTTCTAAGAAAACGTTCGTATGTATCTGAGATTTTTTTTCGCTCCAAGAAGTAATTGGAACAACTTGAATTACTGGAACCCTTTGATTGTAAACATCATTGGTAACAACAACACAGGGTCTTATCTTTCCAGTTTCAGAACCTTTTACTGGATTTAAATCTATATCAATAACCATCCCTCTTTTAATTGATTTCATTTAGGCCAATCCCCAATTGCAGAGTTTGTTAAATCTCTTAATTCTGAATCTTCTTGATAAATCTCAGCATACAATTTAGCTGACTTTGCCAATTTCTGTTTTTCTACTGATTTAATAAAATCATCAATAGCTGAACGAACCAACGAACTTTTATCTTTAAAGCCGAGTTCTTGGTATTTGTTCAAAATTTTTATGTGGCTCTCATCAAAACTTATTTTAGCTTGTTGCATTTTGATCTCCTATAGTTCCTATATTAGTCCTTATTTACAGCCCCAATATAAGAACCTTAATTTAAACTTACAACCCATCCTATAATAAATAAAACGACGTTGCGCCTAAGCTGCTGCCCAGCTTAAGACTGCCGATTAGAAGCACAAACATTAATGATTTAAAAATTTTGTTTAGTAAGAACACCTTGAAAAGTTAGCCGAAACGGAGCAGCCAACACTAAAATTATAAAAATGCCGAATGCGAAAACGCTGTCGGGTTGAGGCGCTTGTATGTTTAAAGTAACACAAAAATAAAATAATAAAGATAATATTCATATACTTGCGGAAGAGAAGGTTGAGTCGCTAGGCATCTTTAGCCTGTTAACAAGTTTCTTCCTTCCGTCAGGTTAAAATCGGGGAATAACTTGGCTCTTGAAGCCGCATTTTACAAGACTGATGTTACCTGACAAACTGTTTATTATAACAAATATGGAGTTTTATTATGACTGAGTTTTTTCTTGGCATCGACGTCTCCAAAGG
>MNYQ01000116.1 GCA_001873185.1 Ignavibacteria bacterium CG2_30_36_16
CAAGCCGCAATTAAAAATGTACAATGCACAATGTAAAATTAAAAATTGTAAACACATAAATATTTTGACATAAAAAACAATCCCGCATGCGGGATACATGACAATACTATAGCGAAATTCGTTTTGAAGAAACCATAACAAATTATCTTAGTTCTTCGCTTATTAATTGCTTTTCTTTATTTAAGTCTCTTAAAAGTTTCATTATATCAATTTTCTTTTCATCATTACCCGCGTTTTCCATCTCTGTGTAATATTCATTTGCTCGTTCATCTAAGTGAGCATGTTTGTATTTACAAAGTGTATCCTTAGTATATTTTTCGAGTATTTTTTCTCTTGACTCACCGGGATGAAATTCTTCCCAAATTTTGCTGACAGTATATTTTTCGAGTATAATATTGCTAATGTACCTCTGAATTTTTTCATCTTTAATTCTTTCAATTAATGCGCCGGCGGTTAAATCAGCAGAAGCATTATATGCATCCGCTACGTGATTAAAGATTGTTATATGCGCATCCGAGGAAAGCATCTCTTCATTTACATGATGAACAATAAGTTCCACTGTTTTCTCGCTTCCTTCAAATAATAATTTGATAAGTTCAACTTCAAGATTTATTATCTGCTGCGGTATTTTTTTCTCCGCTGGAAGTATTGAATCCAAAACTTTCGACTCTGTTACTTCTCTTCTTTTCGCTTCTATCAACTCAACCTTATGCTGTCCTGCTAATATTTTTCGTAATTCATCTTCAATAAGCATTTCCCGGAGATTAAATTTTTTCGCAATTGTTTTGATGAGCAGGGTTCTTTTCAGTTCATCATTTATTAATGCAACCGGCTTCATTAACTCGCGAATTGCTTCGGCGGATGTTGCTGGTTCATTAAACAACCCCTGCTTTTGAAAGTAATCGGTTTGATATTCAAGAAAATTTTGCGCGCGATTAATAATTTCTTCAAAGGCTTGTTTACCGAAATTATTTACGTAAGAATCCGGATCTTCTCCAACGGGGAGTGAAGCAATTTTTATCTCCATATCTCTTTGAAGAAGTAATTCTATACTGCGCATCGCAGCTTTCATTCCCGCTGCATCAGCATCGAACAGAAGCACAACATTTTTAGTGTAACGTGAAAGCAACTGAACCTGTTCTTCCGTTAATGCCGTGCCAGAAACAGCAACTACATTTTTTATACCCGCCTGATGAAGCGAGATGAGGTCCATATAACCTTCAACAAGGATTGCCTTATCGAGTTTTCTAATATCATCCTTTGCATGCGAAAGTCCGTAAAGCACTCTTCCTTTTGTATAAACGATGGACTCGGGAGAATTCAAATACTTTGCTGCATTTTCTCTGTTCTCAAGAATTCGTCCTCCAAATGCAATCACTCTGCCGGTTGAAGAAAAAATCGGAAAAATAATTCTACCGGAAAATTTATCGTATAATCTGCCTTCGTTGGTTTTTCCGATAAGTCCCAACTGAACTGATTTATTTAAATCAATGTTTTTTTCGCGGGCAAAATTTATAAATGCCTCCCATGCAGGAAGCGCATAACCAAGCCCGAATGTCCTGATTGTTTGAAGTTTTATTTTTCTTCTCTCAAAATATTGTCGGGCTGTTTCACCTTCATGCGAGTTGAGAAGATTATCAAGGAAATACTTTGCGGCGGCTGTGTTGATGTCAAGCAGCGATTCCTGTTCGCTTTGTCCCTCGGTCTGTTCAGTTTCCGACACCTCGATTGTAATGCCTACCTGTTTCGCAACTTCCTGCACGGCTTCTATAAAAGATATTTTCTGATAATCCATTATGAAACGATAAACATTTCCTCCGGCATGGCACCCGAAACAGTGAAATATCTGCTTCTCCTCGCTCACCGTAAACGAAGGAGTTTTTTCATTGTGGAATGGACAGAGTCCTATATAATTTCTTCCCCGTTTTTTTAAACTTATATGCGGCGAAATAAAATCATAAATGTTTGCTGCCGCTCTAACCTCTTCTATTTTTTGTTCGGGAATTGTCATTATCTTCTTATAAATTTTGATTCAAATATACATTTCTCTTATTCAAATCGGAACAGATAATAAAAGTATTGTTAAATTAACATTTCATTTTTTCAGGTTTAATGTAATCTTTGCTGTGAAAATTAGTAATTTTGAACTAACGCGGTGAAGATGATGTTCTTAACAAAAATTGCATAAAATTTGTATACGCATATGTTGACTTGGTAAGTTACCTTACGCAAAATGTTGAAAACCGTAGGGCGATTCTCTATATCGCTAATCTATTTTGTTTCAATTTTTTTACTCTGCGGGCGAAGCAAAGTTTTGCTCTGCGTTCTTGCGTAATGTGAGCTGGCAATGCGAATTTAACTATAAGGTATGAATACATTAAACTTTACTCGTGCTTTAAAAATCGCACAAAAACAGATCATTTTTTTAAAAATTAGGCAGTAAATGATAGAAACATTTAAAAGTTATTGTAACAGTTTAACAAGATACAGCAGATACAAAACCCGCGAGGTTTTTATAGGTGATGTTCCGCTCGGGGGAAACAATCCAATTCGTATTCAGTCGATGACAACAACCGATACGATGAATACTACAGCAACGGTTGAACAAACAATAAGAATGGTTAATGCCGGCTGCGAATATGTGCGCATAACAGCTCCAAGCAAACTTGAGGCAGAAAACCTCGCCGAAATAAAAAAAGAATTAAAAAAGCGGGGCTGCACTGTTCCGCTGATTGCAGATATACACTTTACTCCGAATGCTGCCGAGATAGCCGCGCATATTGTGGAGAAAGTGCGTATTAACCCCGGTAATTACGCCGATAAGAAAAAATTTGAATCGATAGAATATACCGATTTAGCTTACGAAGTTGAACTTGAACGTATTCGAAAAAAATTTACTCCGTTAGTAAAAATTTGTAAAGAATATGGAACCGCCATGCGCATCGGAACAAATCATGGTTCGCTATCCGACAGAATAATGAGCCGTTACGGCGATACTCCTCGCGGAATGGTGGAATCTGCGCTGGAGTATTTGCGCATTTGTGAAGACAATAATTTTTACAGCATCGTACTTAGTATGAAGGCAAGTAATCCGCAGGTGATGGTTCAGGCTTACCGTCTCTTAATTCAAAAAATGGAAGCAGAAAAAATGAACTACCCTCTTCACCTCGGCGTAACTGAGGCGGGCGGCGGTGAGGATGGCAGAATAAAATCCGCTCTCGGAATAGGCGCTTTGCTCGAAGATGGAATTGGCGATACTATCCGGGTATCTTTAACCGAAGATCCTGAATTCGAAGTTCCGGTTGCAATTACGCTTGTCAACAGGTACATCGGTCGGGTAGACCACAGTCCGATCAAAGAGATCAAAAATCCGCCATTTAATCCTTACGTTTTTGAAAAACGAAAGACACATGAAATAATGAGTATCGGCGGTTCGAACGTCCCGCAGGTGGTTAGCGATTTCTCTAATAAGGATTTAACTGCATCGTCTTTACTATCTGCAGTCGGTTATACTTACGATTCCGAAACGGACAAATGGGCGCTGGGGGATACTACCCCGGATTTAATTTATTTTGGAAATCAAGTCCCAAAGTTTGCTTTGCCCGGAACGGTTAAGGCTTTGTACGATTATTCTATCTGGCAAAAGTTGGGAAATAAATTTGGAAGTTTCCCATTATTAACCGCAGCTGAATATTTTACCTTAAAAACGAAATCATCTTTATATTTTGTGCAGCTATGCCTTAATGAACTTAATGAAAACGTAATTAATAAATTAAAAGAAAATAAAAATACCGTAATTATTTTAACTGCCAGCAACCTTCACGGCATGGCGGAGCAGCGACGCTTTTTCTTTGAGCTCGTTGCGCAAAATATTACCGCGCCGGTTATAATCAGGCGAAATTACGACTCTCTCAATTTTGACGAATTG
Source organism: Ignavibacteria bacterium CG2_30_36_16 (assembly GCA_001873185.1). Lineage (GTDB taxonomy): Bacteria > Bacteroidota > Ignavibacteria > Ignavibacteriales > Ignavibacteriaceae > CG2-30-36-16. The sequence continues at coordinate 3,929 of MNYQ01000116.1, forward strand.
AGACTGTATACTTCTACCGACTTGGGTGGATTATTAATTGATGGTTACGGCGACGGAGTTTGGATAAGCGTTGATAATCTTTCCGAAAATGCTAAAGCGGATGGAGTTTATGTTAAAAGTTTCGTTAATAAAAAAGAAAGCAAAGAAAAAATTATAAACCGTATTTCGTTTGGCATTTTGCAAGCCGCCCGCGTAAGAATTTCCAAAACAGAATATATTGCATGCCCTTCATGCGGAAGAACTTTATTCGATTTACAGGAAACAACAGAAAAGATCCGCCGCCGTACGGAACACTTGAAAGGCGTTAAAATTGCAGTTATGGGGTGCATTGTTAACGGACCTGGCGAAATGGCGGATGCGGATTACGGTTATGTAGGAAGCGGAGTTGGCAAGATTACGCTTTATAAAGGGAAAGATATTGTAAAAAGAAATATAGCCGCAAAAGGCGCGGTTGAGTCTTTAATTGAAATAATTATGGAAGATGATAATTGGGTGGAACCAGTGTAAATATTTTGCCCTAACTCAAATCGGTATGGCTCGATAATTGTTTATTGTTAAATAATAATTTATATTGCACCCGACGATATGATAAGAAATATATACAAGTTTTTAGTAATTAAAACGATAGATTTAACTTCCGACTTTGCGCTTAATGGCTGAAGTTTTTAAGATGCACTTCATTTACCGAAGTGCATTTTTTTGTTTATGACGTGTAACGATATAATTAAAAATATTGAATACTGGGCTCCGAGAGAGACTGCATGGAAAAAAGATAATGTAGGACTTCAAGCCGGAGCACCAAATAGAAAGGTTAGCAACATTCTACTCTCGCTCGAGGTAACGTCCCGTGTGGTAGAAGAAGCCTTAAAGAAGAACTGCAACCTTATCATCACACACCACCCTTTCATTTTTACGCCAATAAAAAAATTAAACTTCAGCAACGACAAAAACTCAATCATACTTCAAACACTAATAAAAAACGACATCTCTTTATATTCAGCCCATACAAATCTTGATTTTACAAAAGACGGCGTAAGCTTCATACTTGCAAAAAAAATTGGCTTGAAGAAAATAAACTTCCTCAAAAAATTAAAATCCAACCAGTACAAATTATACGTTAATGTTCCTATTGATGCAGTTGATAAGGTTGCTGATGCAATTTTTGAAGCAGGCGGCGGAGTAATCGGAGAGTATTCGGGCTGTAGTTTCCGGCAGAAAGGTGAGGGTACTTTTTATGGATCAGCGCTTTCCAATCCAATGGTTGGTAAAAAAGAAATTTTTGAAAGAGTAGATGAGGTTAAATTAGAGATAATAGTTGACGCATGGAAAATTAACTCTGCGATAAAAGCATTAAAAACAGCTCATCCTTATGAAGAGCCTGCTTTTGACGTTGTTCCGCTCGAAAATGAAAACATAAACTTCGGCGCGGGCGCAGTGGGTGAGTTTGAAACGCCAATAAAAGTTGATGACTTCTTTTCACTTCTAAAAAAGAAACTCGAACTAAAAAATTTTAGATACACAAAAAGCAAAAAGCTTAAAATTAAAAAAGTTGCTGTTTGCGGCGGTTCGGGTAGCGATTTATTGACTGAAGCTATTAATTTGTGCGCAGATGCTTTTGTTACTGCCGACGTTAAATACCATACTTTCCACGATGCAGAAAGCAAAATTTATCTGATAGATGCAGGGCATTACGAAACTGAAATTCATGTAATGACAGAGGTGGAAAGAAGATTAAAAATCTTAACCAAAGACAGCGGTATAAAAATTTTTAAGTATACAGGAAACACAAATCCTATTTTATTTTATAACAAATAAGGAGTAATAAATTGTTTGACAGATTAAAAATACTATATCAACTTCAGATCTTAGATGACCATTTAGACGAGCTTGAAGAACTGCGCGGTGATTTGCCAAATGCAGTGGTTTCGCTTGAAGACCGGGTTAACAGTTTGAAGGAAGATATTCGGAGAAAAGATAAAGAACGTTTGGGATCGGTTGAAAAACGTGAAGAGAATGAAAAAGAAATTGAAAAACTAAAAGCCAACCAGAAAAAATTCAAGGCGCAGCTTTATCAGGTGCGAAATAATAAAGAGTACGATGCTCTCACAAAAGAAATAGACCACAACGAAACCCAGGTTAGCAAACTCGAAGCGGAAAATGATTCTCTTGCCGATTTGAGTAAGTCGTTGGCGGATGAAATTGAGAACATAAAGCCTCTGTTGGAAGAACTTAAAGAAGAACTAAAAGTAAAAGCGGCTGACCTTAAAGAAATAGTTAAAGCCAACGAGAAAGAAGAAGCAAAACTTTCCACGCACCGTAAAGAAATTCAGGATAAAGTTAAAAAGCCCGACTACTCTGCTTACATGCGCATACGAAAAGCTAAACACGGCATGGCTGTATCAACGATTAGGCGTTCGGCATGCAGCGGCTGCAATAATATCGTTCCATCGCAGCGCCAGCTTGAAATTAGAAGAAACAATAAACTTTTCTACTGTGAATATTGCGGTAGAATATTAGTCTCGACAGAAATATCGGAAAAAATAGAAGCTTAAATCAAAAAAATGTAAAGCGGAGATGGCTTGTGCTTTCTCCGCGGCACAGTTTGATGCTTTTAAAATTAAATTCTTCTAATCCGCTAAGTCTGATAAATGGTTTAATGCAATGATGAATGCCGGCAGAGGTGGAATCCGCATTAAATAAATGTCTTTTTTGTAATGAAATTATTTGCTGGTTTTCATTTTTAATTTTAACCCGCGCGTCATACATTATCTATTGTTTATTATTAAAACAAATTCGCCTTTAATGTTTTTCTGTTCGACTAATTTTAATAGCTCGCCGGCTGTGCCCCTATAAAATTTTTCATCCGTCATTGTTAATTGAAAAGCGATAACAGATGGTTTAGATTGTCCGAGTACTTTTACAATATCACTTAACAATGATTTTAATCTATAAGGCGTGTCGAGAAGAACTATTACTTCGCGAATATTTTTTATCCTGTAGAGTTCTTTTTGTCGTTCATCTCTTTTAGGTGAAAGCCAGCCGTAATAATAAAATTTTTCAAAGTCGAATCCGCTGCCGATCAATGCGGGCAAAAGTGAATTTGCTCCCGGGACGGGTACAACTTTTATCTTTTGCGAAATACAAACATCCACAAGCAAATGCCCCGGATCGGAAAACAGCGGCGTGCCGCAATCAGAAATTAACGCTGCGGTTTTGTCTTCTAGAAATTTCATCAATATATCATTAACTATTTCTTTTTCATTGTGCTCATTTAGTGCAATTAGTTCTTTATTTATATCGTAGCGCGATAACAATCTGCGCGCTTCCTTGAATTCCTCGCAGATTATAAAATCTACCGACCTCAATAAACTTAAAGCTCTCAGGGTGATGTCGTCATAATTTCCTATGGGTGTGGCAATTAGGTATAAAATACTATTCATAATCATTTTAAAATATCTTTAACCTAAAAGTAAAATTTATTTCCCTTAACGCAAAAACTTATTAATTTTGCCGGAGTAAAATTTTAGAAGGCTAAATAAGCAAAACTATTTCATTACACAGTTGATTTATAGTATTGCCTTTTATCCGTTAGCTAATGGAGATTTTTTTATGTCAAAACATTTTAAATAATTACTGTTCGGTTATAAGTAAAATAAATACAGTTGATTAGAAGAACCATGAATTTTAAATCCGGAATAAACTCATTTGTAAGCAATAAAATATAGCCATTTTCAAAAATTGGAATAATCAAAATCTGTAGAAAAATGTAAAACGATAAATTACCTTATTAACCTTAGTAACATA
>MNYQ01000111.1 GCA_001873185.1 Ignavibacteria bacterium CG2_30_36_16
TTAAAGTCAACTTAATATTTAGATGTTCGTTAAATTTTTTAAGTACTTTCGGGGCGCAGCTATCTTGAAAGAACAAAAACAACCCTTGCTTTTTGCGTATGTAAAAAGTAGAAGGAAATCTTTTCCCGCTAGTAGCGGGATGGATTCTAAAAATAAAATTAATTGCGGTGTTGTTTTTTAACAACTTGTCCCGCTTTTCGGGATAACACGCCGTTACGTGGCTAAGGTAATTGATACAATAGTAATTAATGATTTTATATATTTAACATATGGATATTAAGAAATTAAGAATTGCGGTAAAAAAAGAAAATATTGAATGGCGAAAACACGTTTTCCAAAGAATGTTAGAAAGAAATATAGATAGAGCAGATGTAAAAACAGTTATAATGGAAGGTGAAATGATAGAGAATTATGAGGATGATAAACTTTTTCCAAGTGCCTTATTTTTCAAGGTCGTCAATATTAGACCATTACATACTGTAGTTGCATTTGACAAAAAACAAAATAAAGCATATATTATAACAGCATATGAGCCAAACTTAGAAATGTTTGAAAGTGATTATAAGACGAGGAAAAAGAAATGAAAGATGATATCTGTCCAATTTGTGGTGGAGTAAAAATTGAATCAACAACTAGTTTTACAGTTGATTATAACACTGGAGTAGTTGTAGTTAGGGATGTACCAGCAAAAGCATGTATGCAATGCGGGGAAGAATGGATTTCAGATGATATTGCTTCAAAACTTGAAGAGATTGTTTCCATTTCCAAAAAACAAAATCAAGAAATATTTATTGCAAAATTCAATAACTATTCCTTAGCATCATAATTCCTACAAAAAGCCACATAACAAGTTATTCCGATTAAAGTCAACCCGGAAATTAGATGTTCGTTAAATTTTTTTAAGTGCTTTCGGGGCGCAGCTATCCCGAAAGAACAAGTTGGTTCTTTGAAACATTGACGATATTTATATATGCCCTATCGGAGGGGAACAGAAGCTGATCCCGCAAATAAGGATGTTCTTCTTTTGGGCAGGCTTTTTGTTCTTCTCGTTTTTTGTTCTGCATACTTGATAGAGGAGCAGTTAAATCGAACTGCTGATATCTTCTGCGTTTCAAATGAACTGGTTTAATCCGTTAGCTAATCCGTTAGTTAACGGAGGAATGACAAATCCGGATCTTTTTTTTGTTAAAATGCGTTGTTGCATAATTTCAATAATTAATAAAGGATTTTTATGATACGTTATTTCATTTTGCTCTGTTTGTTAGCCGGATTATTTTCAGTTCAAATTACCGCACAGGAAAGAAAAGTGGAAACGAAATTCGTTCCACTCGATAAGTTTGACCCGATGCGTAATCCTTTCGATGATTTAATACTTGTCGTTGAAGAAGCCAAACAATCAAATAGAAGAATATTACTTGATGTCGGGGGTGAATGGTGCATTTGGTGTCACAGGTTAGATGAAATAATTGAAAGCAATCAAGATTTAAAAGATTATCTTCACAGCAATTTTGTAGTTTTGAAAATTAACGTTAGTAAAGAAAATAAGAATGAAAAGTTTTTAGAAAAATATCCTGCTGTTGAAGGTTACCCCCACTTATTTGTGCTTGATATGAATGGGCAGTTTCTTCACTCTCAAAATACCGGAGACCTTGAAGCTGGCAAAGGGCACGATAAAAATAAAATTTTAGAGTTTCTAAAAAAATGGAGCGTGAAAAGGGAGGGAGAGAATAAATAATGGAATGTGGGAGTGAGATTGCGAGTGTGAAAAATGGCAATGGGTGAGGGAGAAAAAGTGCGGGGCGTGAGATTTATTTTCTAAAAAGTTTTTTCTTTTTGGAAGTAATAAATAACTGTCATACATTTGGCGAGTTCTTTTAAACAAGTTTATGGTGTCCCGGTTAGAACGGGACAGGATAGGGAAGTCCGGTGAGATACCGGCGCTGACGCGCAACTGTAAGCCTTTTAGGTAAGCCAGGAAACCTGCCGTAAACTATTTTATTAATCTGCCTTCGCGAATAAGGTAAAGATTATAAGATTCATTTCTTATACCTCATTTTTTTATTCCCGCGAAGACATATCCCTTAGAGAAGATTTTTGATCGTCTTTTATTTTTCATTTTTTGTTTGTATTGCAATAAATTTAAATGCTCAAAGTGTAATTGTTATTGACAGCATTTCAGCTTTACCGGTTGAGAATGTTTATATTGTTAATTACGACAGCAGCATTTCATCGGTGTCGGATAGATACGGCAAAGTCGAGCTATCTCAATTTTCTCTTACAGACAAGTTAATCTTCTCACACTTATCTTATTCAAAAAAATACACGAGTGTTCAAGAAATAGTGAAAACAAAGATTATTTATCTATTACCTGCGAACATTAAAGGCAGTGAAGTTTTGATAACCGCCAACCTGGAGAATAGATATAATCAAACTTTTACCGAAGAAATAAAACTAACTCCTGAGATAAAAGATATTTTTTTAAATGCCGGGGATTTATTAAAAAACAAAACTTCTCTAATGATACGGGATTACGGCGGATTTGGCGGAGTAAAAACAGCGTCGGCACGCGGATTAACCAGTGAAAATACGGTAGTTCTTTTCAACGAAGCGAGAATAAATGATCTCCGCACCGGTATGGTTGATCTTTCCGCAATCGGTACTTCAGGCATCAACAAATTATATTTTCAAAAAAATGCCGGGGATGATGTTTATTATCCATCTGCCGGAGGTGTTTTAAAAATTTATACCGGCAAAGAACAAGTTGAAGAAAATATTAATGCCGGAATAAAGTATAGTTCGGATAAGTACCGATCTGTTAGTTTAAATTACAATGGCGGAAACGAAGAATTATTTTATTCAATTGGAATAGAGAGAGCCGTATCATCGAACCATTTTCCATTCATTTTTAATGGGATAAAACTTAAACGCGAAAACGCTCATTTTAATAAAACTTTTTTAAGCAGCGATGTAAAATTTAAAACTGGCGGAATAAAACTCGGTTTATCCGTTAACTACTTTCATTTACAAAGCGGAATTCCCGGATTTGTAGTAACAAATAATTATTCATCTTCGAGAGCCCAAAATTTTAACAATTCCTTTTTAACTATTCTTAATTCGGAAATAATTTTATCCGGGCAGTGGCAGTATCTAAATGTAATAAGTTTTAATACTCAGAATTTAATTATTAATGATCCGGATGGGATTCTTGTATTTGCAGATTCTAAAAAAGACTCGCGTCTAAATGATTTTTCTGTTCAAAATAAGCTCTCATTTTCAAGCGGCGTTTTTAATTCTAATTTGGTTTATTCCATAACTACTGCTGGATTAAACAATATTACTTCGTTTGTTTCGGCAAATGTTTCGCCATCAAAAATAACAAGTTTAAGCCAAACAATTTTCAGCGGGGCAAACTACACACTTATCCAACCGCTAAATACTCCCATCGCTCTAAGATTATCTGGCGGGGTAGGTCTTCAGCATGTAAAGGAAAAATTGCAAAGAGAAAACAATTCAAAAAATGTTTACTACAGAACAGGGATTTCTTTTTCTCACGAAGCTATTCCGCAGATTATTTTTAAGACGCATTATTCTCACGAATATCGTGTCCCTACGTTTAATGAGCGCTATTATTCTAATTTGTTTAATCATTACGATTTAAAACAGGAAGAATATAATAGTTATGACGTCGGGTTTGACGCTGAATTTAAATTGTTTGATGGGTTAAATCTGTCCGCCGTGTACTATAAAATTTTGGGCAAAGACAAAATCATCTGGATTCCCACACGGCTTGCGATTCAAACCCCGCGAAATATTTCTGACGTGGAATCTCAAGGCATAGAACTCATTGCGACTCAAAAATTGTTAAATAATAAAATTGAATTAAATATCATTTATAATTACATCGATGCAAAAAACAAAACGCGGCTTTCATCCTCCGACAATGGATTCGATAAGCAGTTGATTTATACTCCTCTTCATAAACTTAACGCCGGTTTTACTTACACTGATGAGAAATATTTCGTTTCGGTGAACGCATCATTTTTAAGTGAACGATTTTATACTGCTGATAATAATCCCCTTTATTCACTCCCTGCATATATCGTTTTAGATATAAGCGGCGGATTTAATTTTTATTTACTTGGAATTAAGCATCGAATATCGGCGGTTATATACAATTTGTTGGATGAAAACTATTTCGTCATCCAATCATACCCGATGCCGTTGCGAACCTATTTACTTAACTATTCAATGGAGATAAAATGAAAAAAATATTGTTGCTGCTAATTACATCATTGTTATTAGCATCATGTTCGAAGGATAATTCTGTAGAACCAACTGCCCCTGCCACATCAAAAGGAATATTCATCGTTAATGAAGGTTTATTTTCTCAGAACAATGCGTCTTTAACCTATTATGATTTTGAAACCATCAGCGTGTACAATAATGTTTATAGCGGAGCAAACGGTGGAACGCCTCTTGGTGATAACGCAAACAGCATGAGTGTTGTAAACGAGAAAGGATTTATTGCCGTAGATAATTCTAATAAAATAGAAATTATTAATCTCAAGAATTTTAAATCTCTCGGTCAAATAGACCTTGGAGCTGGCGGCAGCCCGAGGGAAATATGGATGAAAGATTCCACTACCGGTTATGTTACGAGTTTGTACACAAATCAGGTAGTAAAATTTAATGCAATTAATAAATCGGTAATAAAAAATATAAGTGTTGGTGATAAACCGGAAGGAATAACCGGCGCTGCGGGAAAATTATTCGTCGCAAATTCTGGTTTTGGCGCCTCAAATTCTGTAAGCGTAATTGATATCGCTTCCGATGCCGTTATTAAAAGTTTAACAGTCGGTTACAACCCTCGAGTAATTGTTAACGGAAACGATGGCAAAATATATGTTGTTTGTACCGGTTCATATACAGACACGACCGTTTTTAGCGGGGTGTATAAAATTGATCCCGCTTCTTTAACGGTTACAGATTCAATAAAGCTGCGGGGATTTCCGGGTGAAGCATGCGAAGTGAAGGGGAACAAATTGTTTGTTGTAAATAGTGAAGGTGTGTATTCAATAAATATGAATTTCGATTCAGCGCCGTCGTTAGTCATCCCTGCTTCTGTCGTAAACAATTTAACAATGGTTGTGTACTCGATAGCTTATGATAAAAATTCAGAAACAATTTACTGCGGAAACCCGAAAGACTTTTTACAAAATGGCGAAGTGGCAGCTTTCAATTTGAGTGGCGAAGAGATTAACAGATTTAATGTAGGTATTAATCCAGGTTCAATAGTTATTTTTAAATGATATTTCTGAAATATTTTGTTAGTTCTTCGTGAAAAAAGCTTGTTAGAGGTTGGCGGGAGAAATCAATCAATTACATGGATTTTTATTTCATGTAAACGGTTCTTCATCAACTTATAATTATTTAGAATTTACAATAAATTTTCTTTACAGTGTGATTAAAAAAAAATTCTGTTATATTTGATAAAAGTTTTTAAGAAAAATAGCTTGATACGAAATTAAAATTATTATAAAGTAACCCGAAAGGAGAAATAATGAATTCAAATACTTTTAACCCGCGTTTTTGGGTTTTAACCGGAATGATTATAGCGGCGGCTTTTTTCCGTTTTCTTCCTCATCCGCCTAATTTTGTTCCAATTGCTGCTATGGCGTTGTTCGGAGGAGCGTATTTCAGTAATAAAAAATTGGCTTTCCTTGTCCCTTTTGCGGCAATGATCATAAGTGATATGGTAATCGGATTTCACTCAGTAATGTGGGCTGTTTATTTAAGTTTTGCATTAATCGTTGTAATTGGAATGTCGGTTAGACGTAACAAAAAAGCAGGTTCAATAATCCTTGCTTCCGTTTCTGCTTCCGTTTCGTTTTTTGTGATTACGAATTTTGCTCATTGGTTAATCGACCCAATATATGCAAAGACGGGGAGCGGATTAGCAGCTTGTTACATTGCTGCTGTTCCATTTTTCCATTATACATTGCTCGGCGATCTTTTCTTTGTCGGCGTAATGTTCGGAGCTTACGAATTAGTAAAAATAAAATTCCCTGTTTTACAAGAAGTAAAAGCTTAATTATTTTGATAGAAAAACGGCAGGTGTAGTGCTTGCTGTTTTTTTATCTCCCATCTGAAAATAGGTTTAAGTGGCAATGAATAGATACGCTGTTATCACTGTCAGAATGAAATTTCCTTGAAAGCAACTTTTTTCAATAGCAGCACAAACCTTCGATTTACCACTTCACCCGCTATTGCTTATACACGCTGTTACTGCCCGGTGTTAGTTCCCCGATTTTCTTCTATTGTCTTCTTTACAAAGCATTTGGCAGTTTCCCGCACTTGTCTTTCCTCCTTCGCGCCAAGGTGTTATATGGTCGGCTTCCATTCCGTCTATTTCAAAATGTTCCTTGCATACTACACAAATTCCTTTCTGTCTTTCGTAGGCTTCTCGTTTTTGATTAGGACTGAAAGCACGAATATTCAAATGTTTTTCCTTGTGAGTTAAAACGTAAGTGTAAATTCCTTTTTTACTTCCTACATCTTCATCTTCCATTAGTTTAGCAATTTCTTCTTCAAGTTTCTTTGAGTCAAATTTTTGGTTTTTAAACTCATTGTTTAGAAATCCCCAATCTATTCCTTTCATTTCTCTACGATACTTTGGAAAAACTGTCTTTACCCAATTAATCACACTTTGGAAATAGAGCCATATTTCGTTTGCGTTAGGTTCGTGCTGGTTTTCTGCCATATAATGCTCAATGGCATCATTGCTTATCCACTTAATTGTGGTTTCTAAATAGTCTTGTCTTATAGCAGAACCATTTAGATAATCCCCACCCAATTCGTATGTAGCACAACCGTTTTTACTGAAATATCTTTTTGCATCTGAAACCCACGGACCTGAATAAACAGCGTTTCTTAATTCTTGGTCAGTTAGTTTTTCTCCTGCTATGTTAATTGTCTTAAACCATTCCAACTTTTCGCTATCTGCTCCACTACACAAATAAATCATTAGTTTGTAGTTAAGGATTTGTTCTCTTTCATCATTTTGTAAATTGTGAAAGTATCTGTTGTTGAAAGCAAAATCTCCGTCAACAAATTGACAAAGCGAAATTGTACGTTGCTGTCCGTCAACAACTTCAAAATTTCCGTCTTCACGAACAGCCCAATACATTACATTAAGAGGAAATTCTTTTGTTATGGTGTCAATTACGGCATCCCTTTGTTTGTCTTTATAGATAAATTCTCTTTGGTAGGGTGGTCGAATATCCAACTTACCGCCAAAACCAATTACGCCACCTTCTTGATTATCTTCATATCCGCTTGTCAATTCACTGACTCTAATTTCTTTAAGTTCTATGTTCATAATCTTTTGTTCCTTATAAAAACTCTTGCATAAGTGTTTCTGCAATTTATTAACGGACGAGCATCTTTATCACCCCAAAATGGAATACCAACAATATCAGGGTCATATCCTGCTGAAGCTGACATACCTAAAATATCAAATTGGTCTGGGTTATGCTTATCTAAAAATGTAATTGGTACACCCATAACACCATTAAAATCAACTGGAATATCCTTTGTCTTATCTACATTTATTGCATTGTAATTGTCGTAAAACGGATAATCTTCTTCGTTATATTTTTGATAAAGTATTAAATCTTCGTGTCGTTTAGCTATATCCATATTAGTAAACCAAACAGCTTGTGCTCTACCTTTAATTACTCCGTCAACTATTTTATAGCCACTTCCTTCTTTTTTTGTTGCAACCAATTCCTTCGCAAAATCTTCTGGAACATCAAACAACAGATCAGTGCTCATTGGTGTGTTTCCAACCCACATTTTATTTTCCTTAATCCACCTGAATATTTCTTTGTAGGTAATTGCATTTTTGTTGCCTATTATCACAAATTTTTTTTCGTACTCCATTAATTGGGTAACGTATTCACGAAATAGTGAAAATGGTGGATTTGTGACAACAATATCTGCTTGTTTTAAAAGTTCAATACTTTCTTTACTATGGAAGTCTCCATCTCCTTTTAAAGGGTTTATTCCAATTTCATCTTGGTCAGGTTCAAAGTTTCCATTCTTGTCCCCGTCATATTCCAAATAAATAGCTTGTTCAGAATCGTTTTGGCTGTATAAGTCCATTTCTTGGCTTTTGAAACAAGTAGTGATAAATTTTTTCAAGCCTAATTTTTCATAGTTGTAAGAGAAATAATGGAAGAAATTACTAACTCTTGGGTCGTCGCAATTACAGTAAACAGTCTTATCTCTGAAATGCTTTTTATAATGTTTTAATTCTTTCTCAATATCGGAGAGTTGAGTATAGAACTCATCCTGCTTTGATTTCTTAGCTTTATGTAAGTTTTTGTTATGTGTATTTTCAGTCATTCAGTCCTGTTTCTTTATTAGTCGTAAATTTATTATTTCCAAATCGGTTTTTCTATCGCTACGGTCTTTTTACACTTGGCGGTAACTCAATGATAGATGAAAAAATTAGCCTTCGGTTTTAGAAAAATATTTATGGTTTTCTAAATCTTTTTCCTCTTGCATAAGCAAAGTTAATAATATTTGTAAGCGCTTCAATGTAAGAGATGCCTGCCGCTTCTGCCGAACGCATAAAGCCCATATCTTCAGTTAGATCAGGATTTGGATTGACTTCCAAAACATAAAGTTCGTTCTCTTTATCGAGCCTCATATCAATCCGAGCGTAATCCCTGCAGCCCATTTCTTTAAATGCAGCTAATGCTATGTTTTTTGCTTTGTTTTCTATCCATCCCGGAAGCTGTGCCGGACAAATCGGGATAGTTTTATGATAAGCTTCATGAAGAGGATCCCATTTAGCCTGATAACTTACAATATTATGGAGATGATCGGGCATACTCGAAAAATCAATTTCGCTTAATGGGAGAGCGAAAGGATTTATATCGCCTATTACTGCTACATTTAATTCCCTTCCCTCAATGAACTCTTCCACAAGCGCAGGCTGCGAAAAATAGCTTAGGACATAATCAACTCTCGCAAGCAATTCTTTATGATTAAAAACTATCGAATCGTTTTCAATTCCAACACTTGCATCTTCAAAAGCCGGTTTGATCATTAGCGGGTATCGAAGACGATGCACGTAGCGTGATTTTTGTTTTTTAATTAAAATAAAACGGGGCGATTTTATACCGCATGCTCCCAATATTCTTTTTGTTAAAACTTTACTCTGGCAGTTGACGAGCGCTGTTGGTGAGGCTCCTGTATAAGGAATACGCATTAGCTCAAACAATCCCACAATATTCATTTCTAAACGGGGGTTTTCATTGTAAATTTCAATAAAATTAAAAATCACATCCGGCGGATTATTTTTGATTTCATCGATTAGAATGTGAATATTGTCGAGAATATTTAGCGTTTTAGCTTCAAATTCTACTTTTGATAATTTTTTTGCCATCACTTCATATTCCTCCATCGGACTTAATTGCTCGACTTCGAAATAAGGAATAAATTCTATTTGATCTTTTGATTCTTGGGAGAATTTATGATATAATTCAGGTGAAGGTTCGTTATACGCAAGTAATACTTTTTTTTTCTTATTTTTCATAACTCCAAAATAAGAAAAAATTTTCATCGGATAAAGAATTCAGATGATTTCTAACAATTGTTTACTTAAATTGACAAACAAAAAATATAGCGGAATATGAGTTTTTATCCACAGCCCTATAAATATCAATGCGGTCCTTTTGCTCTTAAATATGGATTAGTCATGCTTGGCTTGTTTGAAAATGAAAGAGAAATAGGAAAGAAAGCCGGCAGTTCTTGGTGGTACGGCACAGACGAAATCGGTTTAGCTAAAGCAGCCAGGAGCTATAAATGCAGTATGAAATATTTCAGAAGAGAAGTTCCGGCTGAAGCGGTTAAAGCACTAAATCATAATCTTAAAAAAGGCGTCCCTTGCATTTTGAGCGTCGATAATTGGGAACATTGGTTGACCGTTATAAACGAACAAAAAGGGAAGTATATTGTTGTTGACAGCGGGCTTGATAAAGTAATTGTAATTTATTCTGCCAAACAACTTCTCAAAAGGTGGAAATTTGTTGAAGATGAAAGTGGCGAAATAAGCTACGACGGATATGCACTAACTCCAAAATTTAAAGTAATAACTAAAGCAAACCTTACTCTTGAAAAAGCAAGGTTCGTTATGAGAGAAAGAAACAGATTACTGGCGGAGAAATGGGACACATATTTTAATGATTTGATAAATATTTGCAGACCCCGCGTCCCGCAATCAAAAAGAGTTGTTTCCTTTGCCGAGTTTTTAAGACGACACGAAAAACTCATAGTAACCGAAGTGGCTAACTGGCATGGCACACCAACCTTTAAAGAATTAGATCGAATTTTAAAGAACCTGCAATTTGTGGCAGAGGTATATGATCTTGTGATTTACTTTGAAGATCAGAAAAAAGCTCTCGTTGATTTGGCTTCAATCTTAATGATGTATGCATGCGGTAAATATGGCATGGAACCAATTTACTAATGAGGTTAAAATGAAAAAAGTATTTAGGCGTTTTGAAAAAAAATTGAAGAGGGACAGCACAGCTCTTCTTGTGATAGATTTGCAGGAGAAGATAATGCCTGTCATTATTAATTCTGACAGAGTGATTGATAAATCGGTAAGGCTTATTCAGGGATTTAAAGTTTTAAATCTTCCAATTTTTTATACCGAACAATATCCGAGAGGATTGGGTTCTACACACGAATCCGTTAAAAAAGAACTTGAAGGATTGACGCCGATTAATAAAATGTCGTTTAGCTGTTTCGGTGCTGACGACCTATTCATCCGTCTAGAAGATAATAATATTACAAGTGTTGTGATTGTCGGTGTAGAGTCTCATGTTTGTGTCCTTCAAACTGTGCTGGATCTTCTTGAAAATGGTTTTCAAGTTAATGTAGCCGCAGATGCAGTATCTTCAAGAACAGAATTAGATTATATGGTTGCTCTTGATAGAATGAGACAGCATGGAGCAGAAGTAACAACTGTCGAATCAATCCTATTCGAGCTTCTTGAAGTTTGCGGTACGGCTGAATTTAAATCAATTTCGAAAATTGTTAGATAGGTTAAATGAAAAAAACGATTGTATTTTTATGTTTTGCACTATTTCTTGTTGGCTGTGAAAAACAAGAAGATGAACAAAAAGTTTTAACAGAAAATCCGAATAATATTTCGATATCTCAAAATACCGAGATCAAGACAGCGCCCGAAGAGAATATTGAAATTAGAATTCCTACTGCCCTGTGCAAAACTTGCGAAAAAACTCTCAATTCTGCGCTTTCCAAAGTTGAAGGCGTTATTACTCAAGATGTCGATATTTACAATAAAATCGTTAATATAAAATATCTTTCCTCAGTCACGAGTCCGGGAAAAATTAGAGAAGCTATAAGCAAAGCTGGTTATGATGCTGACGAAATAAAAAGAAATGAACGGGCATATCAAAATCTTCCCGAATGTTGCAAAGACGACGAATAAGAAGATGAATAGGAAATTATATCGGTTTGATGAGAAATTTTTTTTAAAACGGAAAAAATGACATCATAGCGAAGTAGTTTTTACATCGAATAATGTTTTCCTTCAAAATATAGCCTTTTAATCGTTTATTTGTGTGGCACTACAATTGATAAAATACTCAAAAAGTAATGATATCAGTTAACAGACTTATGTGTCTATGAAGGATAAAATGAATAAAATATCTTCGTCGGTTAAGATTTCGATATCGGAAATATTAAAATCATTTTTCACGAGTAAACAGGCAGAGCAATTCTATTTGTATAATAGAAAAAATTTGCAGCTCGATTCAGAAGTAAACGGACAGCTAAAAAATCAAACGGTGACCAACGAATATTTAAACCGGACACAAATTGATTTTTTAGTTACATTCGCTGAAGAGAATATTTCGGCAGAGAATTATCTTAATTTACTTCTTTATTTGAGTAAGTACGTCACATTAAACGGCGAATTTACTTTAGCTGAAAGGTTATTGGAACTTGTTGTAAAATACTGTCACAACAAATCTTTGTTTAATAATTTTAAAGCAAATGCTTTGCTCGGCTTGTCGGAAGTGCATAGCAGACAGGCTAATTGGTATAAAAGTTTTTCAACGGCAACTCAAGCAAATAAGATTTTTACATCGGAGAAAGATTTAAAAGGAGTTGTAAAGTGCGAAAATTTAATTGGAACCAATTACGGCGATCGCGGCAACCTGAAAAAAGCTGTTAAGCATTTTGAAAAATGTATCAACCTGCTTGAAGGACAGACAGATTTAGAACTTCGGGGACGAATAGAAATTAACCTTGGGATTATCAATAATATACTTGGAAAATTTGATATAGCTTTAGCTAATTTCAATAGAGCTTTGATATCATATCAAAGACTACAAAATCACCACAGAATTGCAGAGGTAAGACATAACCTCGGAATGACTTGCTACAAAAAAGGTGAATTGGAAGAAGCAATTGCAGAATTTGATCAATCAATCGCTCTATCATTAAAAGTGAATTATGCCCAGCTTTTAGGAATTTCATATATCGGGAAAGCATTTGTTTATATAGCTTTAGATGACATTGTTATGGCAGATTCTTTTTCGAACAAAGCTATGGAATTATCACTGAAACTTAACGACATGCTTTCAATTGCAGAAGTTTATAGGTTAAAAGGTTTAATTCAAAAGAAGCTTCAAAACTTTGTTCTCGCCAAAAGTTATCTTCTTACTTCTTTAAGAATGAACAGGGAATTACAAAATAAAATGAATGAAGCAGAAACTCTTTCAGAACTTGGAATTCTAGCAAATGAAAATAAAAATGCAGCAGAAGCGAAAAACTATTTTGATAAGGCGCTTCTCTATTTTCAATCAATTAAAGCAGATCACGAAGTATCGAAGATAACAATGAGGTTATCCGAGTGTCACTAAATTTTAAACTAAAGGATAATTACCTTCTGCCACAGAAAGACTTACCCGTAGCATGTAAAATTTACTTACGGAACTAATGCAGCAAGGATTTTTTTGAAAAATTCTAAGTTTATTACTGGCACAATGATTGTAAAGTTAATAACAAGATTATTTAATATCTGGAGTAAAAAATGAAAAACATAATTGCACTTTTGTTACTTACCGGCGTATTGCTTACCGGTTGTTTACCTGATTCATCCATCACCGGGCCCGAGGATACGCAAAAACAGTTGTCTTGGGTTGAAACTCAGCAAATTAGCTCTCTTTCTGTTGAACAAAACTTTTTCGCTTTTAATATAATAAATGGCGCAAATGGCGGTGAAGTATTGATGAATGAAAATTATAGTTCACCCCAAGGTTCGGTATCAATATACGCTAAATTAACAATTCCGGAGAATTCCTTTTTCGGTGTGAAGTTTATCAGATACGTATTAAATGACAGAAGCGCTTCGGTTACATTTGGACCCCACATGACGTTTTTGCAAGATTTGAGATTTGATATGCGAATTGAAGGATTAGATTTATCTCAGATTAATGACCCTTCGGCTATTACCTTCGCATATTTAGACGGCGGAAATAATATTGTTCCATGTGAGTATGAGTCAATTACAGTGGATGTTGTAAATGGTGCCATTGAAGTTATCGGGGCAAAGGTTGACCATTTTTCCAGATATGGTTTCGCAAAATAAAATTTAATATTTGTGTGTGTTTCTATGGCTGCTCTAACCGGCAGCCTTTTTTTTAACTAAAATTTTATAAGTCTGACAAAAATGAAGCAGGTTAGGCGCAGTTAATTTAATGGTTAAGAAATTATTATTAAAATATTTTCGGAATACCGGTTAAACACTTCCTTTTAATCTGATTTTTTTTTAAGTTTGATATGGTTCGTTCAAGAGGTCTACCCCTACCTCTTGATGGTAAAAGAATCAAGAGCCCCAGACACCCCCTGTCCGGGGCTTTTACTTTCAGATTGACATTTTTTCCCTTATAGTTCCCGAATGAAATTTATTTAATAAGTCACCTTACGCAGATATTGTAGTACGAAGTGAAAGCTTCGTAAAAATTATTTAATTTATCGATTCCGAAAGCTATCGGAATCGATTTACATCCGATTAACTGTGTCTTGAGTAAGGTGAGTTGCTTCAATAATTTTGATCATGTAACACCAGGATAAAGCAACACATAGAATTATTTTGATTTTCTCAGCTCCTAATCGTTAACAATTGAAGGCGCAGTTCTCAACTTAATTTGACTTTCTTTCTAACTGTCTTTACATTTATTAAAACAATGTCGATTAAATATTCAAGGCGTAAAAACAGACTATGAAAATTACATTATATATTGCGGCAAGTTTAGATGGCTATATTGCGCGTAGTAACGGTGAACTTGACTTGCTGTCAATTGTTGAAAAAAAGGACGAGGATTACGGGTACAAAAAATTTTATGATTCGGTTGATTCTATTGTTATGGGGAGAAAGACGTATGACTTTTGTAAAGACTTACAAGAATGGCCTTACGAAGGGAAAGATGTTTTTGTTTTTACAAACCGACAATTATCTCCAAATAAGAAAGATATTTTTTTTGTGAAAGTCGGCGTGCGGGAATTTGTTGAAGAATTAGATAATAGGGGGTTAAACCATTTATGGCTTGTGGGCGGTGGAGAATTAGTCCGTTTATTTGTCAACTATAATTTAATAGATGAATATATTATCTCTCTATTACCAATATTCCTCGGAGAAGGCACTCCGTTATTTCCTGCGCCATTCAAAGAGCAAAAAATAAAATTAATGTCACTTAAAGCTTATGACACCGGACTCGTTCAGTTGATTTATCAGAAAATAAAAAATTAGTTTTTAAGATTGTTAAAATTTATAAAATCTTATCAAGCGGAATACGTTTTATTTCTTTCAAATGTTTGAACTGAGAAGGTGAAAAACCTGTTGTCTTTTTAAATTGATTTGAAAGATGCTGAACACTGCTGTACCCGAGTCTGTAAGATATTTCACTTAATGTCAATTCATCGTAAACGAGCAATTCTTTTACTTTCTCAACCTTCATATTGATTATATGCTTTTCAATTGTTATCCCTTCACTTGAAGAAAAAAGTGAACTTAGATAGTGATAACTTATGCCGAGTTTATTCGATAGGTATTTGGAAGAACTGATTTTCAGCAGTTCAACTTTCTCTTTTTGATAGACTATTTCAATTATGGCGATCTTAATTTTTTCAATAATTTTTGCCTGTCTATCATCAAGTAGTTCAAATCCATTGTTTAATAGTACTTCATTGATTCTCTGTTTATCAATATCCCCGTTTACATTAGCTTCGCCAAGTGTAACGTGATTAACCTGTAATCCTAACTTTTCAAGTTCTTCCCTTACAACTTTTACGCAGCGGCTGCACACCATGTTTTTGATGCGAATTGTTTTATTTGTCATCATAAAATAGTTTGTTATTCATTCGGAAAATATATAAAAAAATTTTACTTTAAACCCTAATTAAAAAATTGTAATTAAATGTACATTTAAAAGAGAATTATATGAAAACTAAACTCATGTTTTTTTTATTGGTTTTATTCCTCACTCCTCTAACTGCTCAGCAGAAAAAACCATTTTCAATAGATGACCTATACAGAATAAAAAATGTCGGTTCACCCGTTTTATCGCCCACAGGAAATTTGGTGTTGTTTACGGTTGGCGAGTCAAATTTAAAAGAAGGTAAAACGAACACAGATATTTATATAATGAAGAGTGATGGATCTGGCATTAAAAATCTTACCAGTTCCGATAAAAATGAATATGCACCTTTTTGGTCAACCTCTGACGATAAATTTTACTTTACGCAGGAAAGTCAAATATATCAATACGATATCGACGAAGAAGAGGGGACGAAAGTGACAGACTTTTATACCGGCATAGAAAATCCTTTGCTTTCAAAGGACGGAAAATTTTTCATTTTCTCTTCTGAAATTTATCCCGAATGTGGAGCAGACAATTCATGTAATGAAAAGATAAGCAAGTCCTCTGCCGATGGTCCTATGCAGGCGTATATTGCCGATAAACTTTTATTCAGACATTGGACTTCTTATAAAGAAGAAAAAGAACCAGCGTTGTTTTTATATAACATCGAAAAAAACGAAGTTAAAAAAATTGTCGAAAGCAACTGGTTTGCATCTGCATATATGCTGGGTGGAGATGTTAAGTTTGATGTATCACCGGACGGTTCAGAAATCTGCTTTATGAAAAACCCGGAGAAAAATATTGAAGCGTCAACAAATGCTGATTTGTTTTTAATCGATATAAACGGCACTAACACTCCCGAAAATATAACCGCACAAAATAAAGCATGGGACGGCTATCCCGCGTATTCACCCGACGGAAAATATATCGCCTATAAAGTGCAAAGGCAGATTAATTATGAAGCGGACAGATACCGTATCGCTGTTTATGACAGAGGTTCGAAAACATCTAAAATATTGACTGAAAATTTTGATTATACGATTAACGATATTTCTTGGAGTGATGATTCCAAAAGCGTTTATTTTACTGCTGATTTTGAAGGTTATACTCCGATTTATAATGTAAGCATAAATGGCGGCACGATTGAACAGGTTACATCCAAGCGTTCAATTTTTGGTTATAAAATACTACCTGAAAATGAAATAATATATTTAGCCCGGTCGATTGATAAACCCGGCGAAATTTATAAATGGAAATTGAAAGATTATTCGGAAAAACAGGTAACCTTTTTTAATAAAGAACTTCTTGATAAAGTTGATATACGTCCCTCTGAACAGCTTTGGGTTGAAGGCGCCGACGGTAAAAAAGTTCATTTGTTTTTAGTAAAGCCGCACAACTTTGACGCAAGTAAAAAATATCCGGTTATTATTAATGTTCATGGCGGTCCGCAAAGCCAATGGATGGATTCCTTCAGAGGCGATTGGCAGGTATATCCCGGTGCAGGTTACGTTGTTGCCTTTCCAAATCCGCACGGTTCAACGGGATATGGTTCCGCTTACACAGAAGCAATTTCCGGCGACTGGGGAGGCAAAGTGTATGAAGATTTAATGAAAGTAACAGATGCGCTTGAAAAACTTCCTTATGTAGATAAAGAGAATATTGGTGCAATGGGCTGGTCATTCGGAGGATATATGATGAACTGGTTTCAGGCAAAAACAAAAAGATTTAAATGCCTTGCTTCGATGATGGGAATATATGACCTAAAATCTATGTGGGGCGCAACGGAAGAATTATGGTTCGTCAATTGGGATTTAAAGGGTCAGCCATGGAACTCAGATTCGTATGATAAATATTCCCCTTCAAATTATTCGGAGAATTTTTCAACACCAACTCTTATAATAACAGGCGAAAGAGACTATCGTGTCCCTTACACTCAAAGCGTTCAGTACTTTACTGCTCTGCAGACGCTTGGCATTGATTCACGTTTAATTATTTTTAAAAATGATGGTCATTGGCCTAATGGAATTAAATCGATGCCGCTCTATTACAACGCGCATCTTGAATGGTTTCATAAATATCTTGGAGGCGGTGAAGCGCCTTATGATTCGCGGGAGTTAATTAAGAACATTGCGTTTGGAGAATAAAATTTTCAACTAAAGTTATTGTTTCGCATGCTGGAAAATTTTAACTTATGCATCGGCGCAACTTCATTATCCGAATAATAGCTGTAAATATTAAAATTAGTTTCTTCATTATGCTTACGGGTTGAAAATTTAGTGGCGAGTATAGGTTGTTGACGATAACCGTTTTGAACTTTTGAATAAGCGGAATTATTATTCAATACTTTAAATCTTGAAATAGGCATAACTCCTTGAGAAAGCGGCGCAGCTTCTTCGTAATATTTTTTTTGAGTAATTAAGGGAGAAACATTCTCGAAAGAAGGTTGTGCAATTGGCGTAACGGCTGGTTCGTCGGTTACAAATATTTTTGGGCGACTTTTAGCCCTAAAGAATAAGTATGAAATAGATATAATTATTACAGCTACCAATGCAAATATTTTTAAAGACGTTATGATTATTTCAAGCAAATCCATTTTAAATCCATAATTTTTTATATATAATATCCCAATAATTGTACCAGAAAAAAAGACTTCATTTTAACGATTTAAGCGACTATTTTTGCTCCCGAAATGAGACGGCATATCATTTTGAGATTTTTCAAATCTAAGCGATCTCGATTTTTTTTACAAAATCAAAAATTTGATTTTACAATAAATGTTTTATAATTTATTTCGTTGTTTTTCAATGACTTAGAATTTTTAACTTTAGGAGACGTGATCATGACAAAGGCAGATATTGTTGACAAAGTTGCTGCGGGAACCGGTTTGACAAAACTGGAAACCGAAGCAATAATTGAAGGATTCTTTATGACAGTAATAGAATCTCTTAAAGAGGGAAAAGGGATTGAAATTCGTGGTTTCGGTAGTTACAAAGTGAAGAAGAAAAATGCCCGACAGGCGCGAAATCCTAAAACAGGCGAACAGGTTTTTGTGCCGGAACATTATATGCCGACATTTAAATTTTCAAAGGATTTTAAAGAAATAGTTAATCTTGGAATGAAAGAAAAAGAAAACCAATAAAAGTATATAAAATAAAATGAAATATTTTTGTCCAAACTGTGGAACTGAATTAGAACAGAAGTATAACTTTTGTCCTTCATGTGGATTTAATTTACAAAATATAAATTTTCAAAATTCTGATATTCCCGGGCAGCAAATTGAAGAAAATATAATTATTTGTGATTCTTGCGGAGAAGAAAATCCGGCGGATAATTCTGTTTGCCAGGGATGCGGAATTAAACTATCCGGTAAAGAAGAAACAAGAAAAAGAATTATTCCATCTGCATCTTCATATACAAAAAAACCTGTTTATAATAAAACTAAAAATCAAAAAGTGAATAAACAAAAGCAGGCAAAACAACCGGTGAATTTTGGTAATAAAACTGACGGTAAAAATCTTGATATTAATAGAACATTGATAATTTTAGGTGGAATGCTTCTACTCGCCTTAGCAATATTATTTCTTGCCGGTGTATTTGATTCACCTGTAACGACAAATACTAATGTGACTAATGATGTTCCGCAAAATCAAAATTCGGGTGTTGACTTAGCACGATTGCAAGAGATCAATCAACTTGAAGAGCAAACTAAAAATAATCCAACAGATTATAAAGCAGTTTTACAACTCGCTCATTTAAAAAATGATTCCGGTTTATACGAACAGGCAATTGCAACTTATAAAAAATATTTAGAAAAAAACCCTTCTGATGCTGATGCGCGTATTGATATGGGCGTGTGTTATTATAATCTTGGCAATTACCCTTCGGCTATCACCGAAATGGAAGAGGCATTAGAATTTAAATCTGACCATCAGATTGGGCATTTGAACTTAGGAATTGTTAACTTAGCAGCAGGAAATGAAGAAGTTTCTAAAAACTGGCTAAAAAAAGCCGTTGCACTAAATCCTTTATCGGATGTAGGTAAACGAGCAAAAGAATTATTAGAATCACATTAATACGGAGGACATAGATGCCTTGTGGTAAAAAGCGCAAACGTCATAAAATGGCAACTCACAAGAGGAAAAAAAGATTAAGAAAAAATAGACATAAGAAAAAAATAAGATAGTCTAATTTAATTTCAATTCTTTTGAAGAATGAATGGTGGATACTATTTGGGTGTTTGCCATTTTTCTTTTTCAAGCCACCTTAGCTTAGCTGGTAGAGCAACGCATTCGTAATGCGTAGGTCGCCGGTTCGACTCCGGCAGGTGGCTCTTCCTTTAAATCAGTCTTAACCTTTCCATCTCACCAAAGAAAGAAAAGCCTTTTTCTATTCTCATGGTTACATTAAGGACTTCGTTAATATTTTTCTCCCTGCTTTATGAATATGCTTGGAAAATTATTTGACTCAAATTTATGAAAGGCTTACCATTCCTAATGATTTGTGAGAACTAATTTAGAGAATGTAATCAATCAGACGATATCTTTGCCAACTTTAAATTCATTTAGACGATTCATCATTTTTACTCCCCATTTTAATCCACTTTGTATTTTGAATATAAAAAATAGCGCCATTACGTTTATTGTTAAAAAATAATGGGGGGTTTAGCATTTTTAAAGAAAAAAATCTTGACATTAGTAGAAAAAATGTTTTATTTTGGAGAGTAGTGGGGAAAAGTGGTGATAAATAATAATTAACGAGAAGAAAGAATTGTTTAGAGGTCAATTTTTACATACAGTAGATGCAAAAGGAAGAGTGAGCATTCCTTCTAAAATGCGAAAGTATATTTTGCCAGAGGCGAATAATACCTTCGTGATGGTGAAGGGAACTGTAAATTGTATTGATGTATATCCGCTTGACCGCTGGTTAGAGTTCGAAAATAAAATGTTGGGCTTTAACATGTACGAACCGGATAAAGCTCGTTTTATAAGAACCATATCTCAAGATTTAGCTGAAGATACCTGGGATGCACAATCAAGAATTCTTATACCTCAAAAACTCCTCAAGCATGCCCAAATTGAAAAAGAAGTGATTATACTCGGCGCTTTAAAAAAGATAGAATTATGGAATCCGCAGGTTTATGAAAATTATATAAACCTGTCACCGGAAACTTTTGAACAAATTGCTGCAAAAGTAATGGCGGGCTGATGGATAATCATCATACTCCCGTTTTGTATAACGAATCTTTGGAATATTTAATAACCGATCTCTCGGGAATTTACTTTGACGGAACACTCGGATTTGGCGGGCATTCGTCAGGTATTCTTTCGAAATTAAATAAGAATGGTTTATTAATCGCTACCGACGTTGATAAAGATGCTTTCGGTTATACGAAGAAAAAATTTGAAGAAGACAAGCGCGCCAAACTTTATAACTTTAATTTTTCTCAAATTGACATCATGGCAAAAATTGAATCGGTTGAGAAATTTACAGGAATATTTGCCGACCTCGGTGTTTCATCTTTTCAATTAGATAATCCGGAGTCGGGTTTCACTTATAGACAAGATGCTAAATTAGATTTACGAATGGATAAAACAAGAGTAGTAAGCGCAGCAGATATATTAAATTCTTTTTCCGAAGAAAATGTAGCTAACATAATTTTTAATTACGGCGAAGAAAAAAACTCCCGACAAATTGCAAGAAAAATTTGTGAATATAGAGGAGCCCGACAAATAACCACTACAGGTGAACTTGTTAATATTATAAAAGAAATAACACCGCAAAAATATTGGAATAAAACATTATCAAGAGTGTTTCAGGCGCTTCGAATTTATGTTAATGACGAACTTGAAACCTTGAAAAATTTTTTAAACAAAGCAGTTGATTTACTTGATAACAACGGCAGGTTAGTAATTTTAACTTATCATTCTCTGGAAGACAGAATTGTAAAAGAAAAAATGAAGTACGAAGTTTTAAGTTGTATTTGTCCAAAAGAATATCCCGTCTGCAGATGCGATAAGAAACAAAGATTAAAAATTTTAACTAAAAAACCATTGTTGCCTTCGAATGAAGAGATCGAGATTAATTTTAGAGCAAGGAGTGCAAAACTACGAGCAGCCGAACGCGTATGAAAAAAAGTGCTAAGCCGTTGATTATGTATGCTCTTTTTTTAATTGTCACCGGTACTGTTCTGGTTCTTGGGTTTGTAGGTATTAAAATAGAAAATGAAGTTCTCACAAAACAAAAACTCTCGGCTGAAGAGAAAATAAATTCACTTAAGAACGAACGTATTAACTTAATTGCTGAATATCAAAACTACTCTTCGGAGGAACGGGTGCTTGAAATTGCAATGCAGAAGTTAAATATGATTAGACCTACGGAACCGGCGGAAATAAAATTTGCGAATAAAGAAAAGATTGAGATGATCAATAAAATTCTTTCGGAAAAATATGAATAACGGCAGAGTGCTTTTAATATCTGTATTCGTTGTTCTGTTTTTCTTTGTGCTTGTATTTAAACTTTTTAATGTGCAAATATTAGAGCATGAAGAATACACTTACAAGGCACAGCGCCAGCAGATGTCTACTGAAAAAATACGTCCCGAAAGAGGTTTGATTTTTGATCGAAATAATCTTCTCCTTGTTTACAATAAGAACGACGTTTCCTTCTATGTTGATATTAGAATGGCTGAAAAAAACAGAAAATATAAACCCAAGGAAAAAATAGCTGAAAAATTTTCGGAAGTATTTGGAAAAAGTAAAAGCCATTATTTGAATTTGATGCAGACTTCAAAGAAGCATATTTGTTTAGAAGAAAAAGTCTCAAGTGAAAAAACTCTTTTATTAAAAAACTTTAGAGTTGCCGGGTTATATGCTGTCGACGACCCAACGCGTGTCTACCCCTACAATAATCTAACCTCTCATATTCTTGGATATGTGAACACAGAATACGCCGGCACCAATGGAATAGAAAGAGTATACGATAAACTGCTCAAGGGCGAGGAAGGAATTCGGCTTGTTGAAAAAAACGCTCTCGGCGAAACGATTATTGTTGCCGAAAAAGATACAAAACCTGCATTACCCGGAGATAATCTTTATTTAACAATTAACAAATCATATCAATCTGTTCTGGAAGAAGAACTTGATAGCGGTTTAAACTATTACGGCGGCACATCTGCTGTTGGAATTATTATGGACCCCAATACAGGGGAAATTTTAGCCCTTGCAAACAAAAAAGATTTTGATCCCAATTTGTATTGGCAATCAAATGATGAAAACAGACGCAACAGATCTGTGACAGATACATACGAACCAGGCTCTACATTTAAGTCAATTACAATAGCCTCATTGTTAGACCAAAATCTTTGCAGACTTGACGAGACTTTAAATGTTGAAAACGGGAGATTCAAATTCAAGAATGTTTATATCCGTGATACACACAACAGAGACAGGTTATCTGTGAAGGATATTATAGTTGAATCCAGTAATATTGGCATTTCGAAACTTGTGCAGCGTATTGATAACGAAACATATTATAAGTATGTAAGAGGATTTGGATTTGGCAATTATACAGCTTCAAAACTTCCGGGTGAAGCTAATGGAACTTTAAAAAAACCAAATGACTGGACTTCATTAACTAAAACCTTCATTTCTTTCGGTTATGAAATTTCGGTAACACCTTTGCAGCTTATTTCTGCATACTCTGCTTTAATAAACGGCGGTATTTTATATGAACCGTCGCTCGTAAAAAAACAAATAAAAAGAAACGGAATCGTCGTCAATGAATTTCCGCCTATACAAATTAGAAGGGTTATCTCCAAAGAAACTTCTGCAGTATTGCGTGAACTGCTCGCCTCTGTAGTAGAAGATGGCACAGGTAAAAATGCAAAAATTGAATCTGTTCGTGTAGGAGGTAAAACCGGAACATCGCAAAAATTAGTTGACGGAAGTTATTCAAAAGCTGAATATAATTCCTCCTTTGTAGGATTTTTTCCGGTAGAAAATCCGAAGGTTGTTTGTCTGATACTTGTAAATTCTCCAACAGTCGGAAGGTATGGTGGGGCAGTAGCTGCGCCTATCTTTAAGCAAATTGCTCAAAGAATTATTGACGCGGATATAAATAAATTTCGTATTGATGATAATAACGAGTCCTATATTAAGTATGCTGTTAACGATGTAGACGATCAAAGTGAAATAAAAAAAAAGCATATCAATAATTTTGTAAAATCGTTTGAACCGGCTAAAAGTATAATTCAAAAAAAAGTGATGCCCGACTTAAAAAACCATTCACTTCGTGACGGAATTGTTCTTTTGACTCAGCTTGGAATAAAGTATGAAGTTAAAGGAAGCGGACGAATAGTTAGCCAAAGCATAGAACCAGGCGCAACGTTAAAGAATGGATTGAAGTGCCGTTTAGAGTGTGAAGAAATAACAGTAAACGGAACGACGGTATATTGATGCAATTAAATGAACTTTTAAAAAAGGTAAAGATTGTTAACGTAAACGGGGATACTGATATCCTTATCGCCGGCATCACAAGTGATTCTCGAAAAGTAGAAAAAGATTACTTATTTGTTGCTATTAAAGGATTTAATTTTGACGGTCATAAGTTTATTAATGACGCAATTAATAGAGGCGCTGCTGCAGTTATAGTGGAAGAAAAAGAAAGTATTTCCGGAGAAGTATTTTTACAATCCTGTCTAACAAAAATTGGAGTTGCCGACATCCGGAAAGCGCTCGCACAAATATCTCACAGTTTTTATGATGAGCCATCAAACAAATTAAAAATAATCGGAATTACGGGAACTAACGGTAAAACAACAACTGCATATTTTATAAAGAGTGTTCTTGAAACTGCCGGCTTTAAAACCGGGTTAGTAGGAACAATTGTTAATATGATTGGCGGGAGGGAATCTCCTTCTCTATTAACTACACCGGAAGCAAATGACTTAAATTCACTTCTTCATCAAATGTATAATGAAGGATGTGAATATGCAGTAATGGAAGTGTCGTCTCATTCACTCGTGTTAAACCGGGTGTATGGTTTGCAATTTTCAGCAGCGGTTTTCACAAACATAACCTCAGACCATCTCGATTTTCACGAATCGTTTGAAAAGTATTTTAATGCGAAAAAGATATTATTCAACTCTTTGCCCGAAACTTCAATTGGAATTTATAATTTAGACGATAAGAAAAGCGCAAATTTAATAAGTGATACTAAAGCCAAACTTTTTTCATACGGGAAAAACACTAATGCTGATTTTAGGATGAGTGACATAACTTATGATATTGAAGGCACCCGCTTCAAACTTAAAAATAATGAACATAATTATTTCTTATCAACAGGATTAATAGGAGAATTTAACGCTTATAATGCTTCGGCGGCTTTTGCTGTAACAACTTCGCTTGGCATTAATCCCAAGACTGTAGTGGAGGGAATTAAAAGAACAAAGCAAGTACCCGGGAGGTTTGAAGTTGTAGGAAGCGGGGATAAAAAAGCAATTGTAGATTACTCACACACTGCAGATAGTTTAGAGAAAGCATTATTGGCGCTTAATGAATTAGTAAAAAACCAACGACCGATTTACACTGTCTTCGGCTGCGGTGGAAATAGAGACAAAACCAAACGCCCGATAATGGGAAAAATCGCAAGCGAGTTAAGTGCAAATGTAATTGTTACTTCAGACAATCCAAGATTTGAAGAGCCAGATTCAATCATCAAAGAAATTGTGGTTGGCATCGAAAAACAAAATTTTATAATAGAACCTGATAGAGAAAAAGCAATAAGAAAAGCGATTGAAGATTCCGAAGCAAATGCGGTGATTTTGATAGCCGGTAAAGGGCACGAGCCTTACCAGGAAATTAAAGGAGTTCGTAAACATTTTTCTGACAAAGAAATCGCAGAGAAGTATTTAATCAGATGAAAAAGATTACAATAACATTGAACGATATCTTCCAACTGCCGTCGGCTGTTATTTACAATCCGGATAACTTTAAACCGTTTTCTGCAGTTACTATCGATTCGCGAAATGTACCTGCAAATTCTTTATTTGTCGCCATCAAAGGAGAAAAGTTCGACGGACATAAGTTTATTAAAGATGCTGTTAATAAAGGCGCAGCTGCAATTTTAATCAACGAGAAGATGCTTAATAAGATTGATGATGTTAACACTGTAATAATCACCGTGAACGATACTACAACGGCACTTGGTAATCTTGCAAAAATCTGGCGAAGCAAACTTTCAACAAAGATAATTGCCATTACGGGAAGTAACGGGAAAACATCAACAAAAGAAATTCTTGCGCTGCTGTTAAGTGAGAAGTACAAAGTTAACAAAACACTCGTTAATAATAATAATCATATAGGAGTTCCACTAACTTTATTTGCAACTTCAAACAAACATGATTTGCTTGTTCTGGAATTAGGTACAAATCATTTTGGAGAGACAAAATATTCTGCCGGTATTTCAAAGCCTGATTACGCGTTAATAACAAACATCGGTAATTCGCATCTTGAATTCCTAAAAAATAAAAGAGGAGTGCTGAGAGAAAAAATTGCAGTGATTGAATCAGCGATTGAAAACAACGGAACGATTTTTATAAATAATGATGATGCGCTTCTAAAAAAAGTTAAAACCAATTATCCCAGCAGAATAACCTTTGGTATGGTAGAAGAAGCCGATGTTAAAACCAAAATAAAATCTTATACTGAAGAAGGGCTGCCTGTTGTCGAAATAAAATCCGCAAACATTTCATTAACGACGGAATTTCCTATCCACGGTGAATTGAATGTTAAAAACTTTTGCGCTGCAGCTGCCGTTGCAATAAATCTTGGCGTAACAAAAAAACAAATATTAGCTGCGATAAAAAAAATAAAGCCTGTTGAAAAAAGATTTAACATTAAAAAGTTCAAAAATTTTATTGTTGTTGATGATACATATAATGCAAATCCTGAATCGATGAAATTTGCTTTAGAGATGGTATCAAAAATTTTCAAAACTAAGAAGAAGATTGTCGTGCTCGGAGATATGTTTGAACTCGGCACGGAGTCTTTAAAGCATCATCAGGCGTTAGTAAAACAGATCAAGAAAGCCCGATACGATGCGGTTTACATTACAGGCAAGATGATGGGAAATATTTTCCAGGAATTAGAATCTTCTGCAAAAGTCGAAGTAAAATATTTCTTTTCGCGAAAGATGTTAAACACCCACTTACAAAAAATTCAACTAAATAATTCGGTTATTCTCGTTAAAGGTTCGAGAGGAATGAAAATGGAAGAGTTCGTAAAAGTTTTGGAAGAAAGAGCAGCCGGGTAATGCTTTATTATCTTTTCGATTATATTAATAAAGTATTTGATCCGCCGGGTTTCGAAGTGTTCCGCTTCCTAACATTCCGCTCTGCCATTGCTGCAATTACGGCATTGTTTCTCTCGCTATTTCTTGGTCCGAAGATAATCCGGATTTTGCAAAAGAAACAAATTGGCGAAGCAAAAAAAATTGATGGTCCAAAATTTCATTGGTCGAAAGCCGGAACTCCAACAATGGGCGGGCTTATTATTATTTTATCCATTGCAGTGCCGGTATTATTGTGGGGCGATATTTTAAGCATCTACATAATTCTTGTTCTCGGCGGAACAATTTGGTTAAGCGCTGTTGGATTTTTAGATGATTATCTAAAAGTCGTTAAAAAACTACCCAACGGTTTGATAGCAAGATATAAGCTTTTAGGACAGGTGACTATTGGATTAATAGTAGGGGCAGTAATTTATTTTTCGCCACAGTTCGGCGATTACGCAACTGTAACAACAGTTCCGTTTCTAAAAAACGTTAACCTAGATTTTTCATATTTATATATACCCGCAGTTGTTTTTATAATTACAGCAACTTCAAATGCAGTTAATTTAACTGATGGATTAGATGGACTTGCAATAGGAACAACGACTATCGTAATGATTGCCCTTGCAATTTTAAGTTATGTAAGCGGTAACGCAATTTTTTCGAATTATCTAAACATAATTCATCTGCCCGGCTCGGGTGAGTTAACGGTTTTTGTGGCTGCATTAATCGGTGCAGCGCTCGGATTTTTATGGTATAATTCATATCCTGCACAAATATTTATGGGCGACACAGGTTCGCTCGCGCTCGGCGGAGCATTCGGGATACTTGCGGTGTTAATTAAAAAGGAATTGTTTATTCCAATACTCGGCGGAATCTTTTTTCTTGAAACATTATCGGTAATTATACAGAGAGTTTATTTCAAATATACAAAAAAGAAAACCGGCGAAGGGAAGAGAATTTTTAAGATGGCTCCTATTCATCATCATTTTGAAATGGAAGGATGGCCTGAACCGAAGATTGTAATTCGATTTTATATTATCGGAATAATACTTGCGATAGTAAGTCTCGCTTCGTTTAAGGTAAGATAAGATGAATATTGAAGGAAAGAAAATATCGGTTATAGGCGCTGTTAGAAGCGGAATTGGCGCTGCTAAACTTATTAAAAAGCTTGGCGGTTTTCCATTTGTTAGCGATAGCGGTGATGAAAGCAAACTATCCGATTCGATAAAAAAATTAAAAGAACTTAAAATCGATTACGAAGTTGCTGCACACACTTCAAAAGTATATGACTGTGAATTAATGATCGTTTCGCCCGGAGTTACGTCTGATGCCGCGATAATTAAAAATGTTGCAGAAAAAAACATTAAAGTAGTAAGTGAAATTGAGTTTGCATCAAGTTTTTGTAAAGGGAAAATAATCGCAATTACCGGCACTAACGGAAAAACTACTACAACAACTTTATGCAGTCACGTATTTAATGCTTGCGGAAAAAAGACATATACAGCAGGCAATATAGGCACTGCTTTTTCGGAGATCGTACTCAACGTTAAAGCTAATGAATTTGTTGCTCTCGAAGTATCAAGTTTTCAGCTTGATTTTATAGACACTTTTAAACCCGCTGTTTCGGTGGTCTTAAACATTACTCCCGATCATTTAAATCGATATGAATTTAAAATTGATAACTACATAAATTCCAAATTAAGAATTTTTAAAAATCAAAGG
>MNYQ01000190.1 GCA_001873185.1 Ignavibacteria bacterium CG2_30_36_16
AAGCTAAGCTCGAAGAGGCAAATAAGAAAAATAAAATAGAAGTAAAAACTTTTTTAGAAAATGTTAACATCAACCTTTACACCATCATCTGTTATTTGTTCTAATATAATTTTGGTCAGTTCGTTCAGCCGCTTAATGGAAGCTTTCAAATCAGAGACCATTTGTTCATCATATAAAAACTTACCGAGAGCGTTTTGCTGATTTTTTATTTCATCTGAAAAACGGTTCGCCTTACTAAGCAGGCTGTCTGTTTTTTGAGCTATCGTCCTCAAATCTTTTATTGAACCTGTAATATCGTCTTTATTGTTTTTCATAAATGTCTTGAATTCATCTGTCAGCTCAACACTATTGTCGGCAAGTTTTTTAATGCTCTTGCTATTTTCATCAATCATCTGGTTCAACTTTGATGTAACCTGACTTAGATTTGATAAAGAAGTTTTTATATCACGCGATAGTTCTTCGTCTGTTAGATAATTATTTATTGATGATAACGTTACTCTTAAATCTTTCAAAGATTGGACAAGGTCTTCCTGCATAAAGCCGACCATAGACATAACGCTTGGTATATCAGCATAGAATAAACCGTTTTGTATTTCGCCATAGTTAATTTCTTCAGCGGTAGTCCCGGGATTTATCTCTACTTTTTTACCACCCATCAAATCAAGCATATAGATTGCATAAACGGCATCCTTTTGTATTTTTACATCCGGTTCCAGAGATAATTTTACAATTACATTGCTTCCTTCGACATGAAAATCTTCAACTGCTCCTTTGCGAACTCCATTTATAGTTACATGGTCGCCAACTTCTAAACCTGCCACGTTATTAAACCGGACCAATAATTTTTTTTCATTAGAAGTGAGGCTGAAATTTTTTGCCCAGCTTAGAATCCATATAAATAATACTAAACCTACTATTACGGTAATGCCAACTTTTACTTCGCTTTTTCTTAAATCTCTCATTTTAATGATTTGCTTTTTAAAATTTGTTTGATGTTCAGGTATTCTTCTTCTGTAATTATACTATCACTTGCAGCACTTTTAATTGAGTCAGCAACGAATGACAGGTCTTCATCTGTTATCTCTTTTGTCTTTTCTAATTTTTTAGTTAAATAATTTTTCAAATCAACCTCTAAAGAATCTTTAAGCGGGCTGTTATCTAAAGATTCCAAATCATCTTTAACAGAATTCATAGCGATGTTAACAACAAACTTTTTACCGGGTGTAACAACCCAATCATTCCAATGATTTTTCACAAGATAAATTATTACAGCAGTAATAACCGTTAATGTGATAATCGATTTAACAAAGCATCCTTTTTTCATTTTGATAATTCTTGTTCCGAAAGTTTTTCAATTAAGACTTTATTAATTCGTTTATTTACAATTTCCTTTAATACAAATCTATGGTTTTCGATATCTAAAGTATAGCCTTCTTTAGGAATATTTCCTGCATAATTCAAGATTAATCCGCCGAGAGTATCAAAATCGTTATTCCCGGTTTCAATATTGGTTTGAAGATGTTCGTTCAATTCATCCATTGAGATTTTTCCAAGTGCCATAAAAGAATTATCCGTTAACTTCACAAAAGAATTCTCTTCTTGATCATATTCGTCTCTTATTTCTCCAATAATTTCTTCTATGATATCTTCAAGTGCTATTAAACCTGAAGTGCCCCCATATTCATCTACAACAATAGCAATGTGCATCTTCTTTTCCTGGAACTCAAGCATTAAATCATTGATCATTTTTGATTCAGGAATAAACATTGCTTTGCGCGCTATTTTAGAGAAGGATAACGACTTTCTTTTTTCCTGATCTTTCAGATATGGAAGAAGGTCTTTGGCGTAAAGTATTCCTACAATATCATCTAAATTATCTTTATATAGAGGAATACGGCTATGACCGGAAGATGTGATAGTTCTCAATACTTGGTCAAAATCGGTATCAATGGAAATTGCGATTATATCGACCCGCGGGGTCATCACTTCTCTTACTGAAACCGTTTGAAATTCTACAATACTTTTTATAAGTCCATGTTCCTCTTCAACTATTGTTCCTTTTTCATGGCTCAACTCTGCAAGTTCATTAATATCTTCTGATGAAATTGCATTCTTAAGTCGATCAAATTTCATTTTTGAAGAACTTAGAATAATTAGTTCCGTTAAAGTTTCGGCAATGGGATAAAGAACAACACTTATATAATATAAGGGAAAAGCGACAATTCGAGAAAAGGAAATTGGATTTTTTAACGCCCAAATTTTTGGCGTAAGTTCACCGATAATAATAATAAGAATTGTTAATGCAACAATTTGAATAGTAAGTGCGGTATCTTCCGACACCTGGAATTTTACAGCATATTGAAGTGCGAGAGATACGGCAATAATAGATGCCGCTACGTTAACTAATGTATTACCAATTAAAATAGTAACGAGAAGTCTTCGTGGAAATTGAATTAGCCGAAGAACATAATCCCCGGTAAATGGATGGGAGGCAATATCATTTTTAATCTTATTCCGGTTCAGAGAAAATAAAGCAACCTCCGAACCGGAAAAGAAAGCGGATAAAACGAATAATAAACCTAAAATAAAAATTTTAGTTTGCCAGTCAGTATCCAATAAAAGTAATATACCTCTATAATTAAACTAAAAATTAGAATGGAAGATCTTCGTTTTCTTCTACATTTACGTTTGGTTCGCTCACGCTGCCTGTTGATTCTTCAGCCACATACGTTTGATGACCACCATCGCCACCGCCGGCTGCATCAAGAGGAATAAGTTTTTCAAGAAAAACATCTGTGCTATAACGTTTTACACCTTCTTTGTCGGTATAATCACGCTTTGTAAGCCTGCCTTCCACATACACTTTCTTACCTTTTTTAAGGTTTTCTTTGAAGTAATCGGATAAATTAAACGCAACCACTTTATGCCAGGTTGTTTCATTAACCCAATTACCATCTTTCCCCTTGTAGCCATGTGTTGTAGCTACTGAGAAATTAGTAATAGAAAGATTCTCCTGTGTGAATCTCGTTTCAGCATCTTGTCCCAAGTTGCCGATCAGCTGGATACGATTTAGTGAAAAAGCCATAGAGCCTAGCCTCTCTAAATTATTAATAAATATGTGAACGAAATTAATTTAATGATTAATAAAATTAAATTCCACAAAATTTTAAATTTTTTTAGGAGATGCCGAACTGAATAACATCACAGTTATTTATTAACCGTAACAATCCAGGCGTCGTTGTATTTTTTGTTTTTCCAAATTTCTTTACGCGCTTTTTCAGATTCAGTTCTTGAAGTAAATAACGGCGTAAGCTGCACGACAAACAAATTAACATCGTTGCTATAAGTAATGGCTAATTCTTTTTTAAGATCAAGCGCTGCTTCGGTTTTAAATGTTTCGGCTCGTTCCCTTGTAGTAAACGCACCAATCTGAACTACATAATAAGTAACATTAACATTAGGGTAACTAACTATCGGTTCATTCATCTTTAAAGTTGTGTCGGGAGGAATTTCATCAAAAATATATACGTCATCCTTTTCAGTTGTTTCTTCTGATGAAGAACATGCAGCCAATGAAAATAATAAACCGAAGATCAAAAAATACAACGAAGCCCTCATGGCAATCCTCAAATATTAGTTGGTGAAACTTTCAGTATAAATTTAAGAAGAAATTATTTGTGTTAAAAAAGGGATGAAAATATTTTTCATCCCTTTTATAAAGAGAATATTAGAAAAGTAAATTATCGAGAGCACCTTGTGGGAATAATGGCAAACCATATTTTCCAAAAGATACTTTTCCAGCAAATTCTAAACTTCCAGGGATAGTAGATACGTTAATTTTTGGTATGGAAGCTCCGAGCGTTGCATTAATAGCATTTATAAATTCATTTGCTATTATTCCCTGCCCTCTGCTTGTTGGATGAACACCATCAAGACTAAAGATTCCGCCGGTAACATATGTTGTAGCGAAATTTATTCCATCTATTATAGTTCCACCACTAAGATCGTTTGCACGGATAGAAGTTAACTTTGCATTTACATCAACGTAAGTAAATCCTTTTGCTGCTGATATGGATTGAATAGTTGTATTGTATGCATTAACTGTATTCTTAACTGTTGCTATTTCTGCTTCATCAAGAATATAAGCACTACTTAGGGGATTCGATTTACTCAAACCTTTACCTGTACTTAATTGTTCGGTTGCCTTGAGTGTTAGATAGTTTTTTGTTAAATCCATCGAGATGGTATCGCCGGTGCCGGTTATTCCCCAAACAGCAGTAACACCGCTCATCAGTAATTGACCACCTACTGTTGTGAAAAATGGGATTACGCTAACATCCATAACATTTGCGACCGCTACTTTAGCACCTGTTGCTTGGGCTAATGCGTTTAAGCTATCAGCCGCCTGGGCATATAAAAATGCAAATGTAGGCGTTGGAGTAAAAGGTGAAACACC
Organism: Ignavibacteria bacterium CG2_30_36_16; assembly: GCA_001873185.1. Classification (GTDB taxonomy): domain Bacteria; phylum Bacteroidota; class Ignavibacteria; order Ignavibacteriales; family Ignavibacteriaceae; genus CG2-30-36-16. The sequence goes on from MNYQ01000190.1 coordinate 4,457, forward strand.
GCCCGTAGTAGCATGACCCAAAATATCATTGTTGCCAAGCCAAAAAGTTATAAAACTCGGTTGAAGGAGTTTAGCCTGCTGATACTGAGTTCCGATACCTCTTAATATTAAATTGAACATTGGATTTTTGGGTCCGCCGTTAACTGCTGTAAAACAGTTTAATGAATCAGTTGCCTTTAATGCATCATATAAAAATGCACCAGGTACACCGAGATTATTATATGGAGGAGCATAATTTAAATTGATCGGAGTGCCGGAATTACTATTAATAGAAGTTACAAACGGGCTGACAGTCACAATTTCTATTCTTCCTTTTGTACCAGGTTCCGATACTAAAGGCTGAACGTATGAACTACCCAATTGCCCGGCAATTAAATTTCCATACGAATATATTTGAGCACTTTCGTATAAGGAACCGGATTGATAACCTGCTGTAAGGCTGTTTCCAATTGTAACGAATCTTGTAAAGTCTGCAGAACCGCTTTTAGGATTAGGTGCGTTAGGAGCTGTCAATTCTGTTCTATCCTGACAACCGGTTAATAATATTGCCGATGCGGCAAAAGCAAATAACATTTTAAATAATTTTTTCCCCGCAAAGCGGGATTTCATTTCGTTCAACATTTTTATCTTTCCTCTCTGTGATTATAAACTATATGAAAAGCTGACTGCAAAAAGACTTGCAGAGGAATTATATGTACCATTAAAGGGTGCATTTCCCGCAGTGTAAAATTCTTTAGAATTATCAACAGTCAACTGACTGGCGCGGATAAACAGGTAGGATAAACCGATGCCGAGATTATCAGTTAATTTATAATCCAAACCGAAAGTAAAACCTAAACGGTTGGCATCCGGTAATGAAGGATTTAAATATTCAGGATCAACCGGAATTTTATCGAAATAAATTCCTGCAAGTGCGGTAAGTGATTTGGAAAATTTATATTCACCTCCGAGCCTTAAGATGTAACTATTTTTGTATTCTCTCGGTGCAGCCAAATCGCTGTATTTTGGGTCTACAAAATCTACTTTTAAAGTGTCATAACTTGACCAGCCTACGTATTGAAAATCAGCGCTGATATTAAGATCATCCGTAAAGTCGTAAGCAACGCCAACTGCAAGGTTCAATGGAGTGCTAAGTTCCGCTTTAACATCGCCATTGGGAAGGGATGCAGCCAATTGAGAAGCTCCCGTTGTCTTTGCTGTGCCTTCAAATGTATATGCTATTTCGCTATGAAACGACGCACCGAAAGCTAATTTTGGAATCGGTTTATAAAGAACTCCGAAATTATATCCGAAAGCAGCAGATTCTTTGCCGGTAAGTTCTACAAGCGCATCGCCCGCAAAAGGCGCTTGAGAATTTTTTCTGATAATAGTAACGTTAGCGAAACTATAAACAAAACCAGCGCTGACTGCTAAATTTGGTAAAAGATTATAAGCAACAACCGGTGAAACAGTGAACGTCATTAGTTCAGTTTCAATTGCAAGATATCTGCCTACCCAGTCGTCGCCCCATTTTGTGCCGAGACCGAATGGAGTTGTAAACCCAAGCCCGACAGCTAAATCTTCACTAAAACTGTGCGAACCGAAAAAGTGCACCGGAGTGAAATATTGATCTTCTAGTGTGTATTCAGTTACTTCCGGGGCAACGCCTCTAAATGAAGCAGCCGGTGCAATAACGGTTGTGCCGAGCATAAAGTTAGTTCCCCTCAATTGGGTTAAACCCGCACCGTTAAAATATATAGCACTGGGATCGTTAGCTACTGCCGTGAAAGCATTACCCCGTCCCATAGCTCTTGCGCCATGCTCATTAATCTGAAAACCACCGGCAAATGATTCAACAAAAGCAAATAGGGCAATTATAAAAATGGTTATTCTTGACTTCAAGCTACCTCCTAAGGTTTTTAAATAAATAAAATAACCCGCACATTTGATACTCATCAAAATGTCGAGGGCAATGTTAATAATTCATTTACATATAATCAATAATTAATAAAAATGAATTGAGTTCATTAAATTCTAATGTCTACTATAAGGTCACTAATTTTTTATTCAAATTCATATGGCTTTACAAAAACTCAAGTTGACTTCATCTTTAAAAAGGTAATCGACTAAGTTTATTAAATTTATTTTTCACTAACAGAACAGATTGTAACAAAAGAAAAACATCATTCTATTAACAACAATCTTGCATTTTTATCTACTGCGTTTCCTTTTTTAACGTAAACATCCGTAACAGTTCCTGAAACCGGGGCATGCAGATCGTTTTCCATTTTCATCGCTTCAAGTATGATTATCGAATCCCCTTTTTCAACATGATCGCCGGGACGAATTTTTATTTTTAAAATCATTCCCGGCATAGGCGCCCTAACCTCAATTTTATGCTGAACGATTATTTGCTGTTCAATTATTTTAGAAGCTCGTTCCTGTAAGTTTGTTCTTACGACAGTTTCAAACACTGAACCGTTCAATGTAACGGAATAAACGTCACCGTTTATTTTTTGTGCTGTTAAATCAAAAAACTTTTTTTCAACTTTAAGTAAATAATTCTCACTGCTTATCCGGTGCATTTCATAGTTCAATTTTCTCCCATCAAGAATTAGAGCAGCGTCATCTATTATCTTGATGTTTTTCTTTTTGCCATCAACAGTAATTACAAACTCACTCAAACTTATTATCCTCCCATCGGTTATTTTTCTCATGAAATAATTTATGATCTGAGGATGAACTCTTTTGGTTTTTTAATAATGCTGAAATAATTACCGCCGCATCTTCATCTCTCATTAAAGTTTGATCATCCGATTTTTTTATTAGATTGTTGATCTCTTTGTCTATATATGTAATATCAAAATTACCCGAAATGAAAAGTTTGCTTTCAATAACTTTTTTAAGAAAATAAATATTTGTTATTACACCCGATATTTGATATTCACCCAACGCCCTCAGTGTGCGGTCAATTGCCGTTTTTCTATCTGGCGCCCACAGGACAAGTTTAGCAATCATTGGATCGTAATAGATGCTTATTTGGGAACCCTTCTTAAAACCGGTATCCAGCCTAACGCCAGGACCGGCTGGCGCCGAATGTTCAGTTAAAGTTCCTGTGGAAGGCATAAAATTATTTCGAACATCTTCTGCATAAATGCGGCATTCAATTGAATGACCTGTAATTTTAACGTCTTCCTGTTTGAAAGATATCTCGTTCCCTTTTGCAATTGATATTTGTTCTTTGACTAAATCAATTCCGGAAATAAGTTCCGTAACCGGATGTTCCACCTGTAGACGTGTATTCATTTCAAGAAAATAGTAATTCTTTTTACTATCCATCAAAAATTCAATCGTTCCAGCGTTAAAATAATTACACGTTTTAGCAGCATTGATGGCGGCTGTTGTAAGTTTTGCGCGTGTTTCTTCATCAACAAAAGAAGATGGCGCTTCTTCAATAATTTTCTGATGCCGCCGTTGAATCGAACACTCCCGCTCGAAAAGATGACGATAGTTGCCATATTTATCTGCAATAATTTGAACTTCAATGTGTTTTGGCTGGTCGATATATTTTTCAATATAAACTTCATCATTTGCAAACGATTTAAGAGCTTCCCGTTTCGTTGCATCAAAGGCCTGTTCAAATTCTTTAGCTTCCGAAATTTTTCGCATACCTTTTCCACCCCCTCCGGCAGCGGCTTTTAAAAGAATCGGGTAACCTATTTTATCGGCAATCTTCATTCCTTCGGCAACACCGGTTATTGGAGATGTAGTGCCGGGGACAATAGGAACATTATTCCTCATCATCAATTCTCTCGCGGCAGTTTTGCTTCCAATCATTTTCACAGATTTTGAAGAGGGACCGATAAATGTTATCCCCGATATTTCAACAGCATTTATAAAATCTGCATTTTCGGAAAAGAATCCGTAACCGGGATGAATTGCATCCGCCCCGATTTCAACTGCAAGGTTTAATATTTTTTCTTTGTTAAGGTAAGATTCTGACGCTGGAGCGGCGCCGATAAAATATGATTCGTCTGCAAGCAGAGTGTGCAAAGATGTTTTATCTGCTTCAGAATAAATTGCTGCAGAGGTGATTCTGAGTTCCTTGCATGCGCGGATTATTCTAACTGCAATCTCCCCCCGATTCGCAATTAAAATTTTTTTAAACAAATTAGCTCCTTATTTTAATTCGGCAATCGTTATTCCATCTCCGCCAAGTTCGATGGGCGCGAAGTAGAAAATTTTAACTTTATTGTGACTTTTAAGAATATCTTTAACTGTTTTTTTTAATGCGCCTGTTCCCTTTCCGTGTAATATTTCAACACGTTCAATACCCGCTGTATAGGCGTTGTCTAAGAATTTAATAACTTCAAATTCAGCTGCATCGGGTCTTTCACCTCTAATATCAATCCGTATTTGCGGGTATGAAACCAAAGTTTGGCGATAACCATCTGCAGCTTCGACTTTTTCTTTATTTTTCTTTGAAGGCATAAGTCCATTGAGTGGAACTGTTATATGTAACATACCAACTTTAAGCACGGCTTTTTGTTTGTCTTCAATTATTGCTTCAATTTCACCCACTGTATTAGTTTCTTTAATGCTGGCAAAATCACCGGCGGCAAAGTTAGGAATTTCTTCCTTTAAATCAACTTCATTTGCAAAAAGATTTTTGTGTTCATCTTTTAATTGATCAATTACTTTATGTGAATCTTTAATTATATCCTTACGAGCATTTGTTTCTTTTAATTCTTTAATAATGTTTTCTACTTTTTTATTTACCCCTTCGAGGTATAATCCAGCTTCAAGTTTTGTTTTGCGCAGGATTTCTTTTTTTTCGGTTTCTAATTTTGCAAGTTTATTTCTATAGAGATTAGTTAATCCTGCAAGTCTGGTATTTTCAATTTCCGCTTTTCGGAATTTATCTTCCGCTAGTTTACTCTTGTATTCAATCTCAACTAAAAATTTTTCCAGCTCATGTTTATCGGTTTCGAGATGGTTTTTAGCAGATTCCAGTATTGCTTCTTCAAAACCAATACGCTTGGCTATTTCAAAAGCGTAACTGCTGCCGGGAACGCCCTGTTTGAATTTGTAAGTAGGTTTAAGATATTCATAGTCGAATTCCATTGCAGCGTTTTCAAATCCTGCTTCCTTATTAGCAATTAGTTTGAGGTTTCCGTGATGCGTCGTAGCAAACACCGTCGCTTTTTTATCTCGCAAAGAAAGAAGAACAGCAGCAGCAAGTGCCGAGCCCTCAGCCGGGTCGGTGCCGGTGCCAATTTCATCAAGCAAAACAAGAGTATCCTCATCGGATTCGTCAAGGATTTTGTTGATGTTTGAAAGATGTGAGCTAAAGGTTGACAGATCATCTTCAATTGATTGTTCATCGCCTATATCAAGAAATATTTTATCGAATATTCTAAAGTTAGAATCATGATTTGCAGGAATATGAAATCCACATTTTATCATCAATGATAATAGTCCGATGGTCTTTAAGACAACCGTTTTACCCCCGGCATTCGGACCTGTGATTAGAATTATTTTTTTCTCTTCAATTAATGAATTGAGAGGGACTGTTCCCTCTCTTCCAAACTTTTTTAAAAGTATTGGATGTTTAGCATCTAGAATATTAAATGGTTTTGAGTCATCAATAAAAGGAAAATCTCCAATAATTTCTATCGAATATTTTGCCGCTGAAAATATTTCATCAATAACTCCGATAGTGTTAAGCGAATTCGTAAGTTCAAAACTTACGCTGCCAATTTTTTTTGTAAGCTCTCTCAAAAGTCTTTCTATTTCGCGCCGCTCGGCGAATGATAAAGAAACAATTTCATTATTAAGTTCAAGCGTTTGTTCGGGTTCAATATAAACTGTTTGCCCTGTAGCCGATTCCGAATGAATAAAACCTCGAAGATGCCTTTTATGCTCAACCTTAATAGGAATTACTACTCTTCCATCGCGCAGGGTTAAATAATCTTCACGAACAATGGCGCTTTCCGTAAGGCTTTTCATAAGCTTGTTTACGGTTTTAATTAGTTCATCTTTTTTTCTTCTTATGTCCCTTCGTATTTCAGCAAGTTTTACGCTTGCAGTTTCTTTCACTTCGCCTTTTTCGTCAATAACATTTGAAATATGTTGCTCAAGAATTTTATCAGCAAAAAGTTCGCCGGCAAGTTCTGATAAATCGGGAGCGTCATCTTTCTGGTTTTTTAGGTAATAAAAAGTCTGGCGTGAAATAATCGCAAGTTTTAAAATATCAAGTATTTTTTTTTCATCAAGCAAAGAACCTTCAATGCGGCTGCTTGCCAGGACTTCGGTAAGTTCGGGGAGAAACTCCATTGGCGGGAAATCACCCTTAATCAAAATATCTTTTGCTTGTGAAACTAATTTTCCCCGATGCATAGATGCTTCGCAGCTCAATTCGGGAAGTGTTGAGAGAATGTTGTTTCTCCCTCTTTCAGTTATGCTGTGTTTAGCTATGAATTGTAAAATTCTTTGGAATTCTAATTTTTGTAAAACAGCTTCGGGAATCATTTTATAGAATCTTTATCGATTATATATTCTTTTATAATTTTTTTTGTTTCCGGAGTATATTCATTAAGCAGATTTACAGTTTCGGGAATTAAAGAATATACTTTCGCATAAAACATAGAATTTGATTTCTCCTTTTCATCGGGGACGTCGAAAACATTGAGTATATATATTGCGGCGGCAGCAAAAAATAAAATTTGTACTGCGCCGACTGCGCCGCCAGCTATTTGATTTACGAAGTTATTCACTTTATCGAACGGATGAACGAGTCTTTTTATTATGGATGTTATTAAAATTATTGTTATAAATATAACCGCTCCGCTTATCATTCGCGCAAGATAAATTTCGATATCGAAAATCCGCTCAATCATTTTTCCAAATTCTAAGGAATAAATTGAAGCAAGCACAATTGCGGCGATAAATCCAATTAAACCAATCAGCTTGCGAACAAAACCATCTTTATACCCGAGCAGAAACCCGAGAAGAACCAAAGCAATTATTATTATGTCTGTAACAGTCAATTGCCGCTCAGAAAAGATTCAACTAGAGTTCTAACAAGTTTACCATCGGCTTTACCTTTTAGCTGTTTCATAACCTCTGGCATAAGCTTAGGAAAATCTGCTTTAGAAGATGCACCTAGCTCTTGAGCAATTCGACTTACTTCTGCGTTTATTTCAGCTTCATCAAGTTGTTTTGGAAGATACGCGCTAAGTATTTCAAGCTCTCGTTCTTCTTTTTGCGCAAGTTCTTCACGTCCGGCGTTACGAAATTGCTCAATGGAATCTTTCCGTTTTTTAGCGGCTGTAGTCAGCATTTTTATTTCATCATCCGGTTTAAGTTCTTTTGCAGCGCCGCTTTTTTCAAACTCAATAATTAGCGCTCTTATTGAACGAATAGTTTCTAACTTTAGTTTATCGCCAGATTTCATGGCGGCTTTTAGATCTTCATTTATTATTTCTTTTAACGACATAAAGATCTCTATAAATTGAAAAAGGCAGGTTTGAATTAACTAACCTGCCTCAAAAATACATAATTTAATGATAACTTATATTTTAATATTTGAAGAATAGTTAATACGCAAACAGTAAGCCTTCCTTAGCTCCTGCTGAATATCTGTTAAAAGCCCCATGTTTAAGGCTTTATCTATTCGAAGTGAAACAATTATGTTTGGAAGCACTTCTCTTTTATTGTACATGATATTTTGAATTTCATTGAGTTTAACGATGCTGTCGTTAATCTGAATTCTTTCATCTTTTCCAACCCAAATGTAAGATACCAATCGTTTGTTCTCAATTTTTTCGATAGCTTTAGCCTCAGGAAGCTTAAAATCAACAAGGACGTCAACTTCTCTCAGGGTTGTAGTAACCATGAAGAAAAGAAGAAGCATAAAAACAATATCCGGCATAGATGCAGTTGGAATTTCCTGTTTAGTCGAAGCTCTTCTTTTTTCAAATTTCATTTAGAATACCTCAATTTATTTTTTAACTAACTCTGGTTCAGCAATAGAAATAATGATAGGAACTTTTTCCTTTGATTCGTCTTGCTGTTCGGGTGTTAAATCATTGAACTTCTTTCCATGAGTAGCATTAGAGTATTCATCTCTAACTTCGAAGAAAGCCAGTTTAATCTGATCTAAAGCCTGAATGTAAATATTGTAATTTGTTTTTCTATCGGTTTTCAGAGATACAATTAGTTTTTTATTATTAGGCAAACTTATCTTTGAAGTAATCCTCGGTTTAAGTGTATTTTTGATTAAACCAACTGAAATCGGATTCCCGTCCAATAGTACATCTCCGTTTTCGTTAATAAGAACTGCTGCCATTCTATCTCTGGATATTTCAACAAGTTCTTGTTCTGCAGGTGGAACGTATTCGGGTAAGGTCATACCGATACCGGTATCCACGTCTATAACCGTTGCCACAAGGAAGAACAACAAAAGCAAGAAAGCGATATCCGCCATTGAACTGGTGGGAATCTCAGCCTGCGGTATTTTCTTTTTCTTAATCATTTTTAAACTTTTATATTAATTACTTTTTTATTTTGTATTCGTAAAGAGCATCGATTAGTTCTATGGAAGCTTCTTCCATATCACCGACAAGTCTGTCTATCCTGGATACAAAGTAGTTGTAGAACACCTGAAGAATCATAGCTACAACAAGACCAAAAAGTGTGGTTAACAATGCAACTGAAATACCTTCTGCAACTATTGCAGGTGAAATTTGAGCTGCTTCTTTGATTGCGTCAAAAGCTGAAATCATACCTTGAACAGTACCTGTAAAACCAAGCATAGGAGCAATTGTAATGAAAGTAGATATCCAAATTAAACCTCTTTCTAAGAAAGCCATTTCAATACCGCCGTATGCCATAATAGCTTTTTCTGCTGCGTCAAGCCCTTCATCTGCTCTTAACAAGCCGGCATGGAATACAGAGGCAATGGGACCGCGGGTGTTGGCGCATACTTCCTTGGCTGCTTCAACACCGCCTTCATCTAAAGATTTTTTAACTTTGAGTATGAAAGATTTTGTGTTTGTGCGGGCACGGGTTAATGTCCAAAATCTCTCAAAAGAGAATGCCAATCCTAAAACTAAGCAAACAAGAATAGGCCACATGAAACCGCCGCCAGCTTCAAATTTTTCGGTTAAATAATTTAAAGTGCCCTGGCTCTCGTTAGTTGCCTGAGCTATTATATTAGTAATTGTCGAAATAACTGTTGTGAATTCCATTGAGAGTGACCTCCAAATAATTAAAAAAATAAACTTAAGGAGAGGGAAGCTCCATAATATTCTTAAAAGACTGTTGCTACAATAAATAATCTAAAAAACAAAGTCAACAAATTATTTTATCATGTACATTAAATAATTGAAAATTATTTTGCTATATTTCTTCCACTTGCAGGCGTTCTTTAAATGTAAATATGTTGCCATTGATAAAGTGGAAATTGTCAAATAAACTGTGTACGAATTCGCCTATCTCTTTAGCTTTTATCCATGAGTTGAAATCCGCATCTTTCATCCATGCTCTGTTTGCAGGAGTATCTATAATGAAGGGTGCAACTGCGTTAACCGTCAACTTTATTTCTCTACCGTCCTCGGCTAATAATTTTACAAAATGTATAAGCCCTCCTTTTGCTGTGCCATAAGCAGCTTTATTTGCTTCGGGAAATGCGCCTGTGTATGCTGCCGTAAAACAGATTGAACCGCCGGCACTGGCTTTCACGATCCGGGAAAAATATTTTGCAATTAAAAATGAGGATTGAAGATTCATTTTCATCATTTTTTCCCAGCTTGCGAGATCAGTATCCCATAACTTTTTGCCTCCCTCAAATCCTCCGACAGTACTGAATAGAAAAAATAATTTGCTCTTATTTGGTGAAATAACTTTGAAAGCTTCTTCTACATTTTCTTCAACCACTAAATCTTTTATTTGATGAAAAACAGTGTTACTCTGCAAAACATCTATCTCATTCCTAGATCCAAAAAGGTGAATTTTATCATAATCTTTGGTCAAAAATACTTCAGTAACTCCTCCACCCAATGCACCGTTTGATCCAAAGACTAAGAGTTCTTTTTTCATCTTACTTCCCTTTCAAAATAAATTTAGCGAATACCGGAAAATGGTCGCTGTAGCCGCCCAAATATCTGTTGCCGCCATAAGTTGGAAATGGCGTACCAGCAAATTTACCCGAATGCGTTACAATAAAATCAGGTTGATAAATTGTAAATGAGCCGCAATAATAATCTTGAACCATTTTATTTGAAATAATAATTTGGTCAAGCATATTCCAATCGTCTCTGTATTTGTACGAACCGTTGCCTTCATTATAATTCTGGTGAGCAAGATTAAATAGACTGGGGTTTGCGAAGTCTGCATCGTTAGGTTCTTCACCATTTTCACAAATGAATGCAGCGGCATTTAATGTATCTAATATCGAGGTGTTACCTGGTTCATCGTTAAAATCACCCATTATTATAAGACGGCTATCCGCATTATTTTTAAATAGTTTATCAGCTTTATGTCTTAATACCGAAGCAGCGGCAATTCTGTTTTTTTTCGATTCATTTTCGCCTCCTCTTCTTGAAGGCCAATGGTTAATAAAAAGATGTAAAGTATCAGCGTTATTGGTTTTTAATGTGGCATGAAGAATATTTCTTGTGGGATACTTATCTGGGAGTTCAATTAACAGACCTTCCGAGGAAATTAAATCGAATTTATCATCATCAAATATCAAAGTAACGTCTATGCCTCTGTTATCGGGGGAATCATCATGCACAACAACATAATTTTTATGGTTAAGAAATTTGTCCACCATCTGCTGAACAACTTCCTTGTTTTCAACTTCGCACATTCCAAGTACATCTGGACCATTTTCATTATTCATTGATTGGATAAGGCGCGCCATGTTGTACAATTTTTTATCGAGTCTTTCTGCCGTCCATTCTTTGACTCCATCGGGAAGAAATTCTGCATCGTCTTTTACCGGATCATCAACAACATCGAAAAGGTTTTCCATATTCCAGAAAGCTACAAATATTGTGTCGTTAGTTTGTGCGGATAATGAATGATAACCTGACAAAATAAAAAATAAAAGAAATAATATTCTTACAAACTGGAGATGTTTCATACGTCACTGCTTTCGCTTAATTGGTTTTCGATGGATAAATATAAATTTAAACTTTCTTCAATAATTTTGAATGCCGCCTCTTTTGGAAGAAATTTTTCTACCACAACATGTTTATGCTCAAGTTTTTTATAATCTTCAAAAAATCTTTTCAATTCAACTTCAGTATGCGGCGGAAGATCTGAGATATCATTAATATGGTGCATTGCCATATCCTTAGCCGCAACGGAAATAATTTTATCGTCCTTCTCATCATCGTCAATCATTCGCATTACGCCGATTACACGCGATTCAATTATGCAAAGCGGATCAACATCAATTGAACAGATAACTAGAATGTCGAGTGGGTCTTTATCATCGCAATAAGTTCTCGGAATAAATCCATAATTAGCTGGGTAATGAACTGATGAAAATAAGACTCTATCAAGTCTTAGAAGTCTGCTCTTTTTATCCAGTTCATACTTGCCTTTTGAACCTTTTAGAATTTCAATTATGCTGTTAACAACGTATGGCGCATCCTTGCCTGGTGAAACTATGTGCCAGGGAATATATGATTTAGTCATGAATGCTCCTAAAATATTTTTGCTATTATTGGAAGCAAAGATACTTAAATAGAGAACAACAGGAAATGAATAAACATGTTTGATGAGGCGTTATTCAATGTATGTAACACACCTTACGCAAAGTTTTTAAGTGAGTAGCCCGACATTTCCTGCGAATGCGGGAAAAGTCGTGGCTAAGCAAAGATTTAGTTTTGCATAATGTTATTATGTAACTCACCTTACGCAGAAGTCTGAAATTGTATTGTAAATCGAAGCGAAGCTTCGATAATCCGTTAGCTAATCCCGCATGCGGGACTTCGCACTACAATTTTTGCGTAAGGTGAGTTATGTAAGACACATAATCCGTTAAGCCGCAGGTCATACGTTGAAAGTCAAAGCACATAATGTTTTGAAACAAAAGACACAAAAATAAATGGCAATCCTAAAAAACGTTAGATCGAGATTTCAGAAATAAATTATCTGCTTGCCGGAAGAACTTTCTCCGAATTTGCAATAATTACTGCAGCCGCCGCATCACCTGTAATGTTAGTAACCGTACGGCACATATCTAAAATTCTGTCAACTCCAAGAATAAGTGCAACACCTTCTTCGGGTATGCCAACAGCGCGTAAAATTATTACAAGCATAATAATACCAACGCCCGGAACCGGCGCAGTTCCGATTGAGGCAAGTGTTGCGGTTAACACGATCGTCAATTGCTGAATAAAATTAAGTTCAATGCCGAACACCTGTGCAATGAAAACAGCAGCTACTCCTTGATAGAGCGCTGTTCCATCCATATTAATCGTAGCGCCAAGAGGAAGAACGAAACTTGTAATAGATTTAGGAACGCCAAGATTTTCCTGGCAGCATTCCATATTAACAGGCAAAGTTGCCGCGCTCGAACTTGTTGTGAATCCAACTATTTGAGCCGGACGTATTCCTTTAAAAAAATATTTTATATTCATCTTTGTAAAAGATTTTAAAAGCATTGGATAACTAATTAAAGTGTGTATTGCCAGTCCCAAAACCACAGTAACTGAATACCAAATTAAAGTTTGAAGAATATCAAAACCGAATTGAGAAACAGTTGCGGCAATTAATGCAAAGACACCTATTGGCGCAATAAGCATAATCAATTCCACCATCTTAATCATAGCGCTGCTTAAGCTGTCAAAAAATTTTATTACAGGTTCTGCTTTGTTATCTTTTAATGTACCGAGCACTAGTCCGAGAAGCACAGCAAAGAAAACAATTTGCAGCATTTCGCTGTTAGCCATTGCCCCAATTGGATTTTTAGGAACAACGTTTACAAGTTCATTTAATGGGTCATAATTAACGGCTGTATTAATTCTTGCAGTTGATTCACCACTATAAACAGCGAGCAGTCTTTCTTTTGATTCAATTCCCATCCTCTCGCCAGGTTTGATAAGATTAGCAGCTACTAATCCGATAGTTATTGCTAATGCTGTTGTTGTAATATAAAACGCTAAGGTTTTCCCGCCAACGCGCGCAAACTTTTTAATATCGCCCAAACTTGCCGCTCCTACAATCAGCGATGCCAGTACAAGCGGTATGGCAATCATGTTTAGCAAGCGGATAAAAATATCACCAATCCATTTTAAGTATTCGGCAATACTTTTTTCTCTTTCAACAATAATAATATTTTTTATTTCGGTTCTTTTATTATTCTGGTCAATAATAATTAAAGAAAAATCGGTATTACTTTTTCTTAATGTTCCGGCATAAGAAATAATTTCTAACTGATTTTTTGAACCGAAAGTTATGGTTTGCTTAACATCAACTTGCTCAACAATAAAATTTATTTTTTGCCAGTTTTTGAGAAGAGTATTTTTTACTTCTGTGCCGTCTTGATATGAAACGATAAGACTAAACTTGTTAACATTAAAAATAGCCCCGAATATAGCCCCCAAAACGAGCGCAATTAAAATTTGGTTGTGGAGTTTCGGTAACTTAAACTTCATTATATTCTCTTAAAAAAAGCGGCGCCTTTTTGGACGCCGCAGTTGTACTACGACACTAATCCTAAAATTAAATAAACTAAAATAGCTATAAAACTTAACCCCATTAATCCGGTTAATAAATAAAACGAATAATCGGTAGCCTTATCTGATTTAGGTTTGTTTTCCATAAATTTTCCTTCAGTTAAAATTAAAAAATTCATAATTATTTTTTCTTTTAAAGAAGGATCTTATGTGCTGGTTGAAAAATGACTCGTTAAAAATTGGTAGTTTTTTTGCGAAAAACTTAACTCGTTGTTAAGCTGTGTTGAACACGATTTTAATTTTATTTTTATAAAAGGATCCTCTTGACGGAAGGAAAAATCCGGAAGAAGATTTTTTATCTCGCTTCGCCTTTCAGATTGAAACGTAGAAGATGTGGCTTGCACAATGGCAGAGTTGGATAATTGTTCTTCGCTTGCTTTAAAAGAATTTAAATCTTCACTTGTTATCACAAACATGTGAAGTAATAAAACGACCGTGAGTATTATTCTTCCTGCCGTTAAAAATGGTTTGTTAAATTCTTTTAAAATCATGCGCTGATAATTACAATATTTATAACTTACTTCCAAACATAATTTTAATGGAGTAAAAAACCGAATAACGTAAACAATAAAAACGCTCCCGCTGCTGCTGTTAGCGCGTAGGGTATCTGCGTTGCAACATGATCAACATGGTCGCTGGCAGAAGCCATAGAAGAAACCATTGTTGTATCGCTTATCGGCGAACAATGATCTCCAAAAACAGAACCGCTTAAAACCGCCGCAACGGTAAGAGGAAGATTGACTCCCATGAGCAATGCAGTCGGCACTGCAATCGGGATCATTATTGCAAAAGTTCCCCACGATGTGCCTGTGGAAAAAGAGATAAACATAGAGGTAACAAATAAAACCGGAGCAATAAATTCTTCAGATAAAAAAACATTTGCGACTGAAGCGACATATGGACCGGTGCCAAGCGCACGGCAAGTATCGCCAATTGCAAAGGCGAACGTCATCAATATCGCAAGAGGTATTAATCCCCCAATTCCTTTCAATACATTATTAATCGTTTCGTTCAAACCCATAATTTTCTGAAACATATACATTATACTTGCAACAACTATAGCAAGCGAAACAGCCCACAATACAGATGTAGAACCCGAGCCTGCTGTCATGTCTCCGTTACCGGTAATTAATAAACTAACAGGCATCATAACCGCCATTGTTAAAATAGGAACGACCATATTAACGGCTCTGTGAGGAATTCCTTTTTTTGGTTTTAAACTTGTAATCTCTTCCGATACCACAGGCACTGCTCCATCTCTTATCGTCTTGCCGGTTTCAATTGAACGTTTCTCAGCCTTTTTCATTGTTGAGTAATCTTTATAAGTAAAGGCTATAAATCCGGCAAGCAGTACAGTTAGTATTGAGTAAAAATTTAACGGAATAGTTTGAATAAAAACCGAAAAGGAATTTGAAAGCCCTTCTTTTTCGAGCAGCCCTATTACATAAGCTCCCCAGGCATTAAGAGGGATTAAAATGCAAATAGGCGATGATGTTGTATCGCAAATGTATGCGAGTTTTTCTCGTGATATTTTAAACTTTTCAAATATCGGGTGAAAGATTGTTCCGGTTACGAGGCATGAGATTGAAGATTCTATGAATACCGAACATCCGACAAAAAAGGCAAACACGGAGGCGCGGCGCCTGGAAGTAACAAGTTTACGCTTCTGCATAAAATCCACAAAACCCTGAACTCCCCCGCTGGTTTGAGTTAATGTAATTAACGCTCCGACAAGCGCAGAAAATATTATTACCCGCGTATTTCCTTCATCTTTAAAAACATTTATACAAGCCTGTACAGCCTGTGAAAGCCCTGTCAATGGATTATAACCTGAGATTATAAACCACCCCGTAAAAATTCCGAGGAATAGAGAAAGGAACACCTGGCGCGAATAAATAGCGAGTGCAATAGCAAGCAGCGGAGGAAGCACGGAAAGCCAGCCATAATCCATAAATTAAATCCTGAATAGTTTAGTAATAATTATTGGTGCCACAAAAATCATAGGTCCGAAGCTTTGCTTACTAATTCATCAATTTCAGAGTCCAAACTAAATTTAATATTTATAAAATGCAAAAATATTTTGAGCGGAAGAAAAAATTAAAGATTAATTATTTTTTAAGTTTCCTCAGCGAATCATTCTATTGTTATTTCGGCTTAACGTTTTCTTTAAAAGTAGAGTAATAACTAAGCCTGGTTAATACCGATTCAACTTTTATTTTCGAATTGTACATTGTCATTATCTCGCGTGTATCTTCAAATGATTGCTTCATCGCCAGTATGTCTGATTGGGTGAGATATTCCGGGATTGAATCGGCATAAGCTAATTCAGAAGGTAATATGATATATTCCTTTCCTCTGTCGGTAATCCCCTTAAAAACATAAGTAGGAATGAACGTTACTTTTGAAAGATAGATAGAATCAGTTGTGAAATTTTTGGAGATGTATAAATTTAGTATTACTCCCGCATCCGAGTAACGCCGCCTCTGGTTTGAAACAAAATTGCCAAGAGAATATGCTGCAAAGCCGGTATCAAGTTTCGCTCCATTTGTTTTAAAGAAAATGGAAGGCTGCACTACATGCGGGTGTCCGCCGATGATTATATCAGCTCCGGCTTGCAAAGTTTTATCAACAACATCTTTTTGATATTGCACCGGTTCTCTTTTGTATTCATCGCCAAAATGATAATGAACGAGTACAATTTCAGCTCCTATTCGTTTAGAAACTAATATATCATTTTTTATCAATTTAAAATCAATTAGGTTAATCAAATACTTTTCCCCGGCGGGTACCGGAATTCCGTTTGTGCCGTAAGAATAAGCGAGCATTGCAATCTTGATCCCGCCAATATCAAATATTCTTACGGAGTCTCTGTCCTTTTCATTTAAGAACGTGCCATTATAATTAATCTTATTTTGTTTGATGATTTCTATTGTTCTTCTCACTCCAAATTCTCCCCGGTCAAGTGAATGGTTATTTGAAGTAGTAAGCAAATCAAATCCTGCAGAACTTAACGCTGTTACAAAATCATCGGGAGAATTAAAAAAGGGATAACCGGAATAACCTTTATCTTTTCCGGCAGTAACAGTTTCAAAATTAGCGAATGAAAAATCGGCAGATGAAATATATTTTTTAACTATCCCGTAAACATTATTAAAATTGAAACTATCCCCTTCCACATTGGCATATTTAAACTGAACGGAGTGACACATCAAATCGCCTACGGCAGAAATTTTCACAGTCGAAATTTTCTCCTCCGCATTTACATTTTCTTTAAATGCAATTAATTCTTTCTCATTATTTAAATTAAAAAAAGTGAGGCAGAATGCAGTTAAAAATATTATTAAGTTCGATGTAATATTCATTTGGTGTTGATAGGTGACATCTTTTCACAGTGAAAAATAGGGCTGAACTAAATAAGTATAGTTCAGCCTATTATATGAATTGAACTGAAAGCGGATTAGTGTTTTTCAGCTTTTCTTGCTGATTTCACATCCTGCACGTCTTTACGTACATCCTGAGCTAGTTTTCTCAGTTCGCTTAATCCTTTACGTAAGCGGGTACCGGCTGCTGCCTGTCCCTTTTCGTAAAACTTCTGGAAATCTCCTTCCAGGGCATTAACTGCCATTAACAGTTCTTGGTATTTGTTCATTACACCTCCATTATTTGGTTGATTGTTATTTAGAATTTTCAAGAATTATTTCTGCAATATCTTTTACTGCAACTTCTTCTTGTTTATTAAAATATTTTACTCCATCAGTCATCATCGTCATACAGAAAGGACAGGCAGATGCGATTGTGTCAGCATTTGTAGAAAGCGCTTCTCTCGTTCTTTCTTCATTGATTCGCCCGCCTTCTTCATCTTCGAGAAACATTCTTCCACCGCCTGCGCCGCAGCAAAAACCCCGACTTTTATTTCGTTCCATTTCTATAAGTTCTACTCCTTTAGCATTATTTAACAAATTGCGCGGAGCATCGTAAACGCCATTGTATCTGCCGAGGTAGCATGAGTCATGATAAGTTACTTTAGATGAATTTGCTTCATCTTTTAATTGTATTTTTCCGTCCGATAAAAGCTGTTCTATAAATTGCGAATGATGTACAACTTCATAATTTCCGCCAAACTGTTTGTATTCATTACCGAGAGAATGAAAACAGTGAGGACATGCAGTAACAATTTTTTTTACGCCATAACCATTGAGAACTTCAACGTTTTCCTTCATCATCATTTGGGCAAGGTACTCATTGCCAAGCCGGCGTGCAGTGTCTCCGTTACATTTTTCTTCAGTTCCGAGAATTCTGAAATTAACATTTGCTTTCTGCATCAAAGTGGCGAAAGCCTGTGTAACTTTTTTATATCGGTTATCAAACGAACCAGCGCAGCCTACCCAGAATAATATATCTGCTTCAGCATCTTGCGCCATTGTTTTAATATTCATTCCTTCAGCCCACTGTGCACGGTCATTCTGATTAAATGCCCAGGGAGTAAAATTATTCTCTATACTTTTAAAAACCGGATTTAAGCTTGCCGGGAACTCCGATTCCGTTAACACAAGATTTCGGCGCATGTCTATTATTGAATCGAGATGTTCAATCATTACGGGACATTCCTGTACACAAGCCATACAGGTTGTACACTGCCAAAGTTCTTTATCCGAAATATAATTATGAACAAGTGTTTTATCAAAAAGAACCGGATCATCTTTTCTATCAACTATTAATGGCGCTTTATCTACAGTTCGTTTTCGTATATCAACTATAATTTTTCGGGGCGATAATGTTTTACCAACTATATTAGCAGGACACGCTGCAGTACATCTCCCGCATTCTGTACATGAATACCCGTCAAGTATTTGCTTCCATGAAAACTGTTCAATATCGACTGCTCCAAAAACTTCAACAGATTCATCTTCCAAATTTAGCGGCTGAATAATATTACGGAGCGGATCAAGCCTTGCAAAAAATGTATTCGGTATTGAAGTAATAACATGAAAGTGTTTTGAATACGGCAAAAAATTCATGAATACGAAAACAACAACAATATGCATCCACCAGAATATTTCATAAAAGACAGCAGAAATACCGGAGCCAGATTTAAAGAATATTGGAGCAAAAGCAAGAGAGATGGGTCTGACTTCCCATGCTTCAATCTCAAATCCTCTATTAGCAAGCGATGCCATGTTCTGACCGAACATTGAAACGCAAACCATCATTATTAAAATTAGAATAAAGGCTGCGTCAAATTTCCCCGATTTACCTACTTCAAGACGCGGAACGTGAATAACAAATCTTCGATAAAGCGCATAAAGAACTGCAATAATAACAAGAAGCCCAAAAACGTCTTGAATTAATGTGATTGCCGAAAAAATTGGTCCGGCAAACTGCAATGAAAAAGGAGAATAAAATCCTTGAATAATTGCTTCTGCCACTGCAAATAGAAAAAGAATAAATCCCCAAAAAATTACAAGATGAAGAATGCCGGCTTTAGGATCGCGCAGCAATTTGGTTTGTGCAAAAGCAATTTTCCAAACACGATATAATCGGTTGCTCACTCTGTCGAATCGGTCGTCTTTTTTAAGACCAACCGTCATATATTCATAAAACTTATTTAAGCTATAAACAAAAAATCCTACGGATAAAATAAAAACGAAGATGAATATTATATTTTTTAAATCCATACAACCAATTTAATTTTAAGAAAAAGTAAAGACCGGGAAAAAGTTTTAATATTTATTCGAACCTTTTTTCACTGCGAAATAAATAGAGACGGAAGCAAAAACTTTTACAACTGCCCAAACAGAAAATATTGCGCCGCCAACCGATAGCGCTTCATTCCAGTTTGTTAAATAGATAGAATTAAGATAAAGCATTCCCGTAATGATTACGACAGCTTCAGCGATAAACATTGATGCAGCAATTGAAAAATAATTTTTAAATTTTTCTACGCCATAACCTGTAATAAATGCAGCAATAGGAAATGTAAGAAGGTAACCGCCTGTTGGACCGAATAATACTGCAGCGCTGAAAGTCCCGTTAGCAAATACTGGAAGTCCGGCAGCGCCCATTGCAAGATATAAAAACTGACTGTAAGCTCCGTTGCGCGAACCTAAAAATGCGCCTGATAATAAAACCATCATCGTTTGAAGTGTAAAAGGTACGGGCTGAACCGGAACTGCTATTTGTGCGGCTACAGCGGTCAATATTGAAAATGAAAATACTTTAACCAATGTTGAAGAAAAAACATTGTTTAGCGCGTATGTTATTTTACTGTTATGAACAAATTCTCTTTTTTGCATCAGATTCCTCAGTTAAAATGTTTATTAAAAAAATCAATCGTTAAATTAATTACTTTATCAAATTTTGGATTACTCCCCTCAAATGGATGTTTAATATCAAATGTATGCCCGGCTGCCGGAATTTTCTGAAATTCTGTTAAAGTTTTATCCGACCAATTAAAAAGCTGCTCTCCTTCAACAATCGGCACAGCTAAATCCTGTTCACCGTGCACTAAAAGAAGTGGTCTTTTAAGATCGGCAACAGCGCGTTTAATATTAAGAGTAGTGTCGCCGTTTTTTTCAATATCCTCAAGGAGTGATAAATTAAGTCTCATTACCTGTTTAGTGCGTTGATTTAAAACTTCAAAAACGCCTTTTTTCTTCCAGTTTTCTTTCTGACGTTCTGAATAACGATCAAGCTTAGCCACAGACGACCAAACGGCAAGCGCATCAACATCTTTTTTCTGAGAAGCAGTTAATAAAGAAATAGCGCCGCCACGACTGTGACCTACTAAACCTATTTTTTGATTTTTGGTTTTTCCGAAGAAACCGTTTTTATATGCATCGATTAATTCTGTCAGTTCACTTATTTCTAATGAAAAAGTATTTTCTGCGAACTTATCAAGTTCATCGAATTCGGTACGAGATTCACCAACTCCATTATGAGAAAAATTAAAAGTTACTACAAAGAACCCTTTATCAGCAAAAAATTTACCGAGATATGGACCGAAGCCCCAATCTTTAAATCCTTTAAAACCATGTACAAATATTAAACAAGGGGATGTTTCCAGATTTTTTAATCCGAACGCCGAAATCCTCAATTTATTATTGCGGCTGGTAGAAAGTATAAATTCTTTGCTCATTGTTGGCAAATATGAGGAATATGGTTTATAAAGTCAAGAATTTATGCTGTTTTCAAACTTTTTTGTGTACGCCTTTTTTTTCATCAATAAAGCACTTTTGGTTAAAGGTTTTGCTTTAAATTCTGGTAACATTTTGTATTAATATAACTCATTGTAAATAGAAATGTGTTCATTCTCTGGGTTGCAGCATATAAATCCTACAGCTTTAGATGCGCTTCCCATTGCAACTATTTTCATCTATTTTATTTCTTAACTAAATTTGTTTTGCACAATAGAAATATAACTGATGTCGTTTTCGTTTTATCTATCAAAAAAATATACTCTTTCGAAGAAGGATTCCAGGTTTATTAATTTTATATCCGGATTTTCTATTGCTGGAATTGCCCTCGGAGTAGCCACTTTGATTATAGCGTTAAGTATTTTAAATGGTTTTGAAGATACGATTACAAAAAAAATTATAGATTTTGATTCTCACATACAGGTTTTTTCTTATAGGAATTCGCTTCCTTCGTATATAGATTATCAGCCGCAAATAGATGATTTACTTTTTCCCAATGCAGAAGCCATAAATCCTTATGCTTCCAAACTTGCAATTATCGGTACGCGCTCAACTAAAGAGGGCGTGAACATTAAAGGCATTATTCCCGAAAACAATGCGATTAATGTAAAACATAATATCGTTGAAGGAGAATTTAAATTTGAAAATGGCGAAGTGCCGGCGCTTGTTATTGGTAGAAAACTTGCCAATAAACTTCTTGTTCATGTTGGCGATGTAGTTACCGTTTTTGCTCTAAGGAACGAGCAACTACCTTCTTTCGATAATTTACCGAACATACAAAAATTTAAAATTAATGGTGTTTTTGAAAGCGGTATGGCGGAATATGATGATCTCTACGCTTATACAAATCTTTCAACCGCACAAAAATTGTTCGACCTCGGCGATAAAATTTCGGGTTACGATATTAAGCTAAAGGATATTTCTAAAATCGACAGTCTCACTTCTGTTTTAGCAAACGAACTCCGTTATCCTTATGCCGTTCGTTCTATATATCAAACTCACAGAAATATTTTCACTTGGATAGAGTTGCAAAAAGAACCGATACCTCTTATTCTTGCTTTAATAAGCATTGTCGCGGTGTTTAATATTATCGGGACTTTATTAATGATTATACTTGAAAAAACTAAGGCTATCGGAACATTAAAATCTCTTGGTGCAACAAAAAAACAAATCATCGGCATCTTCGTGTATCAAGGCGCATTTCTTGCAACTTTAGGAATATTTATTGGCAATATTATCGCTCTTGTTTTAACATATTTACAACTCGAATTCAATTTGATTTCAATCCCTTCTTCGGTTTATTTTATGTCAGCTATTCCAATACTTTTGAAGCCTGAAGTGTTTGGAATTGTTTCGATAATTACTTTTGTGCTTAGTATCGTTGTCTCTATTATTCCAAGTTATATAGCTTCTAAAATCGATCCCGTTACTGCGCTGAGGTTCAGCTAATGGTTTTCGAACGATTCATTGCAAAACGTTATCTCGTCTCAAAGCATAAAGTTAATTTCATAACGATCATTTCAATAATCTCTACGCTTGGAATTACAATCGGCGTGGCTGCATTGATTGTTGTACTTTCTGTTTTTAATGGCTTCGGAAGTTTGGTGACGACATTTCTTGTCAACTTCGATCCGCATTTGAGAGTAGAAATTTTAAGCCTCCAGCAGAAAGAATTAAAAGACGAAGCCTTATCAGCAATTAAGCAGATTGATGATTTAAAAGGTTATTCCCCATTCGTAAGCGGGCGTGTTCTTGCTCTTCGTGAAGATGAAATGGAAGTAATTACTTTAAAGGGTGTAGAGGAAAAAAGCGCCCAACAAATCTACGGCATTAAAGATAATATTATTTACGGCGAATATTCTTTTAATGAAGATGAAACTACGGGAGTTGTTTTAGGATTATCTCTTGCAGACCGGCTCGAAGCCCTAACCGGTGATACAATAACCGTCATCTCCCCTGCCGGGATAGAAAAATCAATAACACAATTTGCTTTGCCGATGATGCAGAAGTATGTGGTTAAAGGGATTTATAGTTCGAACAACAACGAATACGACCGCAATTTTATTTTTACTTCATTGACCTCGGCTCAGAAATTATTCGGCTACGGCAGCAGGATTCAAGGATATGATATCAAACTCAATAACATTGATGGATCAGATGAAACAAAAATTAAGCTTGAAGAAAAACTAAACAGAAATGATTTCCATATTTCCACCTGGTACGATTTTCATGAAGAGTTATATACATTTATGCAGATCGAAAGATGGGGAGCTTACATCCTGCTTTCACTAATTATTGCTATAGCTACTTTTAACATACTCGGTTCGTTATCAATGTCAGTTATTGAAAAGAAGAGAGATATCGGAATTTTAACCTCGATGGGCGCAGAACAAAAATCAATATTAAAAATATTTATGTATGAAGGGCTGCTAATTGGAATTATTGGCACAGCGGCTGGCGTATTAATTGGTTACGGAATTTGTTTGATACATTTAAAATACAATATCTATCCATTAGACCCGATGCAGTACAAAATAAATTCTATGCCTCTGGATATTAGATTAGCCGATTTCTTTTTTATTACAGGCATTTCGATGCTTCTAAGTTTTCTTGCATCTTTGTTTCCCGCAAAACGCGCGGCAAAGATTAATCCATTAGAAGCAATTAAGTGGGAATAATTTTTTAACGGAAGAAGAATGAACGAAACAATATTAAAAGCCGAAGGAATAATAAAAAGCTATCAGACAGACAAAAAGGTAAAACTCGAAGTTTTAAAATCTGTCTCGCTTCAAATTGAAAGGGAAAAAATTTCCGTCATAATAGGCGCGAGCGGCGCTGGTAAAAGTACGCTCCTGCATATTCTTGGAACTTTAGATAGACCGGACGGCGGAAAAGTTTTTTATAATGAGCAAAATATTTTTTCTTTATCGGATGATAAACTTGCTAAGTTCAGAAACAAAAACATCGGATTTGTTTTTCAGTTTCACCATCTACTACCCGAGTTTACAGCTGTTGAAAATGTTGCAATACCGAAGATGATTGGAGGGGTTTCAAAAAATGCCGCGCTGATTAAAGCTGAAGAATTATTAATTGCAGTTGGATTAGAGGAAAGAATAAATCATAAACCTGCTGAACTATCCGGCGGAGAACAACAGCGAATTGCAGTTGCGCGCGCGCTTGCCAACGATCCTTCAATAATTTTCGCCGATGAGCCAACAGGGAATCTCGATTCGGCAAACAGCAAAATCCTTCACAATATTT
>MNYQ01000157.1 GCA_001873185.1 Ignavibacteria bacterium CG2_30_36_16
GGTGTTGCTTACATTATTCCAAAACAGATTGTAATCAGTGTCAGCAGTGTAATCACTAATTACCAGACCATATTCATTATCAGCGATAATATTATTTCTTATTTTTGTTTTTCTTCCGTCATAAACCCAAATACCTCGCCCGCCTACATTCTTATCCCTTAACACATTATTCATGATTATCACACTGTCACTATGATCTGATACGAAAATGTCTCTAGTTGTAGATCCAATGATTATGTTGTTTTCAATATCAATACTCCTAACCCATCCGCTTGCATCTATAGCAATATTCGAATATTCTGATAAACTAATATTGATTAAATTATTTTTAATTATGTTGTGCCCGCCCCAATTACACCAAATTACTGATTCTTCTCCCAAATTATGATTAATTAAATTATTTTCAATTCTTGGATAAACGCTGTCAATAACACTGGGGACAAAACTTTTTATAAATGTGATTAAATAATTTTTGCTTATTATTCCATTTATTTCAGAGGAACGGTTAGCTAACTGAATTACATAAGAAGCATTTTCTAGTTTACAATTTTTTAATTTTAATATTACATCTCTTGCCCTAATAAGTACACATCCATCTATACTTTTTCCCAGAATAAAAAAATTTCGGATGGTACAATCTGCCAGCACTTCAATAGTTATAAAATCTGTATAAATGCCATTCAAACCTCTGCCATCAATTATGCAGCTATCCATACTGCTGCCAAGCAACGCTATTCTTTTTGTTATTGCAAGAGTTTCTTTATAAATTCCATTAGCAACAACAACAGTATCGCCATCATTACAAATGTTAATGCACTTTTGTATGCTGTCGCTTGCGGTTGCCCAGGTGGTGTATGGCGGAGTGGCTGTGCCGGTTGTGCTTACGTAGCGGGTTGCCGCTTCGCAATTAAAAATTAATCCGTTAGCTAACGGAGAAAAATTAAAAATTAGTAATGCTAGTAGTTTGGTTTTCATCGGTAGCTCCTCAATGGTTTTATAAGGAAAAGAAAAATGGGAAACGGAAAAAGATTAATTAAAATTTTGTTTTGGTTAAAGGCGTACTTGTCCGGCGGTTTCTCAAGCCGGTTGTCTTGCGATATACTCAGTGCGGAGATGAGTATGTTTGCAAGATAATTGTGTAGTAACTGCGTAAAATGGTTATTCATTTTATTCCCAAATAAATTGACGCCGTTTTACCAACCTAACGAACATTTTGTTCTGACTGATTGATTAATTTACTTTTTGTTTATAATTAATGCAATAGAGGGATTGAAATTTTAAAACACGAAATTTGTGCACATCATAGTAACTCACCTTACGCAGAAGTCTGAAATTATAATGTAAATCGATTCCGAAAGCTTTCGGAATCGATAAAATGTTTGTTTTTTACGAAGCTACCGCTTCGTACTACAATTTTTGCTTAAGGTGAGATATTAAGTTGATTGATTAAAACCCGGCACCCGTTTGATTCCGGGATGGTTAAGTAAAATATTTTATTATAACTTGCTCACTACTTTCTATTATCCGGCTTATTTCATAACAACCAACTTTTTGGTTTCGGAAGATGCGCCTGTAATTAATCTGTAAAAATAAATTCCGCTGGCATAACCCGCAGCATTAAATTTTACTTCGTGCACTCCCCTGCTCAATCTTCCGTTAATCAAAGTTTCAACTTTCTGTCCGAATATATCAAATACCGTAAGGCTAATATTGTCCTCTCCGTTAATAACAAATCTAATATTGGTTGTAGGATTAAATGGATTCGGATAATTTTGATAAAGTGTGAATTGTTCCGGCGAAGGATTTGCACTCTTGACATCAATGGTTGTTGGAGGATAACTAATCATCAAATTATCAATGTATATTGTGCCAAAATAATTTTGTCCTGCAGTTCCTCCATTTCCAAAAGCGATCGCAATTTTTTTTAATGCTAGCGGAAATACCACATTTGTAGAACTTGGAATTCGTGCTTTTAAGGTTTCAAACCCTGTGGAGTCTGTAGCAAATTTATTTGTATTTAGTCTGTAGCTCACTCCCATTGCGTCTTCTAAATCAAAAAACAGGCGATGAAAACGTCCGTCGGATCTAACATCCAAATACATTGAATCGGGCAATCCAAATGTCGGAATATCATTCTTAATGTATATCCAATTATAAATATTCGGTTGATACACAAACGAATAATCAATCTGAAAAGAGAAATTGCCTATCGATGAATAAAGCGAACTGAGTCTTAATGAAGCGGAATCTAAATTTTCTAATTCATAATTCCATCCTTCAAGATTTTCTAGCGAATCAATCACATTCTTTCCCTGACCTATTTCTACTCTTACTTCTGCTGTGTCGGCTGCATTCATAAAAGAGACGTAAACTTTTGTGGTGCCTTGCTTTTTCCCTTTAAATTGTCCCAGCACATCCAATGTGCCCACCGAAGAATCACTCAATGCCCATTGAAGCTGCACGGGATTTATATTTTGCACAATGTTATCTGTGTCGAATACGGTAGCTTTAAAAACAACAATTCGTGTATTATCCGTAACTGCTTGTTTCGGTTTTAGTTCGATATCTTTCACTCCCTTTACGACTATAAAAACGGAGTCTGCCAAGTTTTGATATCTAACAATAACATACCCGGAATCTGCAGTTGAAGCGGCAGTAAAATTTCCTGCCGATGTAATTGTTCCGAGTGATTGTTTACTTAATTGCCATTGAATCAAAGATGAATTTAAGTGAACAGGATTGTAATTATCGTCAGTTCCCTGCACTGTAAAACTCATTTGCTGATATAAAAATATTCTCGGAGCTGGCGGTGAGATGTGAAGTATACTTAACGCACCTTGCAACGCAGAGGAAATAACAATTAAAGCATTACCAACAGAACGTTCACCACCAGGATCGGAGGGACTGCTAATTATCTGATTTCGTGCAACAAGCACAGATGAGCCGCCTCCATCAAGGTTTACAGCATCGGTGCAGCCAATAGATTTCATATATTCAGCGAGTTCTTTAATCGTCATCCCAACGCTTAATGAACTTTGTCTTCCATCCACAACAAGAAGATAAAGTTTTGTGCTGTCTGCGCCAAATCCAACAGCAGTTCGTGGATGACGTGAGCCTGTATGCGTTCCGCCGAAACCTTCGAAGCCATCAAAATTGTCCGGTATTTGACCGTCAATTATCATTCTCGGACCGCCCCCCATTAATCCTGCTAATCTTCCTCTTTCAGGTTCCGAGCCGAGAAATAATGTAACTGTATCACCAATTGATATGTTTGAATTTAAAAATGTTGCCGCAGCCTCGTTACCGGATAAAACATACTTTCCGTTAATAGCCATACTTCCGATCGAATTTTCCTTAGCTTCGGCAATAAATCGTATCGGTACATTAATTAGAACCGGATCAATTGAGTTTAACCTAATTTCAGTGCCAAACTCGTTGGTTAATGTTGTGGGAGAAAAATATTTATTATAAACTAATAATTGATTTGTCCCTCTCTCACGGTTAACACCAAAAATATCTAATGAATTTCCATTTGAAGCGGTCACAGTTCCGCTAAAGTTCAATATTTCCACGAAAGGTTTTTTATTTATATCGTAACCAAACGAGCTTCGCTGGTGTGTTCTTCCAAATACATACTCTTCATCTTTTATCTGTGAGTTAGAAAGAAAAGTATACGGATTGGTAGGAGCGCTTATTCCGAAATAATCGCCATTTATAGCACCGAGCACTGTATGTCCGGGAGAATCATTTCGAAGTGCCATAGAAGTAGGTTTTTCTAAACCGTTGCCGAGCTTGTCATGCGCAACTTCTGTTTCTATGGAGATGTACGGATTTGTTAAATCAAATTCGAGAATAGAAATATTCCAGGGTACGGATGGTTTTACAACCTTGTGCAGAATAGCTCCGGGACCTATGTATTGAACTGTTGAATCCTGAGCATAAGCATTCAACAGAAAAGAGAAGAAAGTTAAAAAGAGAATTGTAAATGTTTTTTTCATGGTAATATCCTTTGTTCAAATAAATGAAAATATTTTAGGATACATTCATATCTGCATCCCGAAATTACAAATACAAAATATTAAGTGAAAGTAATAACTGGCTGAACTTCTAAAGCTAATTAATTGGCAAAAATCAAATTCTCCTTCGGAAACCTTCACCCAAAACTTCGTGCACGTTGTTGATGATGACAAATGCATCAGGGTCAACTTCTTTAATAATATCGTTGAGTATACCGAGTTCGCGCATTGTAACAACTGTAACAATAACTTCGCGCTCAATATTGCGGTACAGCCCACGTGATTTTATTGCTGTTGCGCCACGGCTTAGTTCGTTCGTAATTCGTATACCAATTTCTTCATGCTTCTCAGAAATTATATATGCCGCGCGTGCGTAATCAAAGCCGTCAATTATAACATCAATAATTCTTGAAGAAATGAAAAGCAAAAAGAATGCATATAGTGTAAGTGAAAATGCGGGTCTTCCGCCGGAGAGGTCTTTAAGCTCAATTATAAACCCTGCAAGCACAATCACAATAAAATCAATAATCATTATTGCCATGCCCGGTTTAACACCTAAACGTTTTTGCATTATAGCGGCAACGATATCTGACCCGGCAGTAGTACCTTTAAACTTAAAGATGATGCCAAGCCCAACTCCTAAAAGTACAGCTCCAATAAGAATTAGGAAAAGAAAATCGTTTTGAAGTAAGTCTTGTATTGTGGAAGTATCCTGAAGTCGTACAAAACTAAACCCTGGAATATCGCCACGGAAAAAATCTATAAAAAAAGAATTCAGTGTAAAACCAACAAATGTTCTCACACCGAATTGTTTACCAAGTACTTTTACGCCCCATAAATAAAGCGGCACATTTAGTATCCACATCATCAAACCAACCGGAATTGTGCTGTTTGTAGCATAGTGGATCGCCATTGAAAGACCGCTTACTCCTCCGGGAACAACGCGGGCATCAATCAAAAATACGCCGATCCCGATTGCCATTAATGCTGCCCCGATTGTTATAGCTATATAATCTAACACCGGATGCTTTTTTAATATTTTATTTGTCATTCTATTCTTTGAATAAAAAATTAACATACAAATATATGTAGTTACAAAAGATTTGCCCAATAAATAGAATTGCATTTTTCATTTGTCCGGTTTTAGTTAACGATAATTAATTCAAAATTATATAACACTTTTAATTAATCTTGTAACTAATATTTGAAATTCCTTCCTTACCTTTACACAGTAATAAAAAAGAAAGGATAAATAATGACAACCGAAATAATAAAAATTGAAGGGATGAGCTGCATGCATTGTGTTAAAGCTGTACAATTAGGACTTCAAAAACTAAACTTGCTTGTTAAAAATGTTAAAGTTGGCTCTGCAGAGGTTGAGTATGATGAAAATAAACTATCCCGCACAGACATTATAACGGCAATCGAAGAAGCCGGTTATAAAGTGGTTTCTTAATAAAGGGAATGCGATGTCAAGTAATTTGTTAATCGAAAATGCAGGAAAAATAATAACTTTACCCGTTGAAGGAATGACCTGTGCGAGTTGTGTTGCACGGGTTGAGAAGGCAATAAAAAAAGTTGATGGCGTTGGTAAAGTATCAGTTAACCTTGCCACCGAAAAAGCAACCTTTGAAATTGATCCTTCAAAGATTAATTACCGTGATATAGTTGAGAAGATTGAATCTGCCGGTTATAAAGTTGATGTCTCGTCGCTTGAACAAAAAAAAGGAAACGCATTGCCCGAGAATAAAGATAAAACGGATTTCGAAACTGTGTTGCAAAGAGAGTTTATCTTTGCGGTAATTTTGACAATCCCGATTCTCATTTTAAATATGGGAATGATGTGGGAAACCTTCCACAACATAGTTCCACTATCGATGGATTACATCAATAAAATTCTTTTGATATTAACAACACCTGTTGTTTTTATTCCAGGTAAAAGGTTTTATAAAATTTTCTGGGCTAATCTTAAACATTTTTCAGCGGATATGAATTCGCTTGTGGCAGTTGGTACAGGGGCTGCATTTATTTACAGTCTTACCGTCACACTATTCCCTGCAACAATCCTAATACATGGAGAATTGCCTCATGTTTATTTCGATACTACTGCGGTTATAATAACTTTAATACTAATGGGCAGATGGCTTGAAAGTCGTGCTAAACAGAAAACTAATTCGTCAATAAAAAAGTTAATGGAATTAAAACCCAAAACCGCATTAGTTATACGGAATGGAATTGAAACTGAAATTAAACTTGAGGATTTATTAATCGGAGACATTGTGATTGTTAAACCCGGCAGCAAAATTCCTGCTGACGGAATTATTAAAAAAGGAAATTCTGTTATTGAAGAATCGATGATTACCGGTGAAAGTATTCCGGTTGAAAAATCAATTAATGATAAAGTAATTGGCGGAACAATAAACAAATCCGGCTATTTAGAATTTTCAATTACTGCAGTTGGTGAAAATTCGGTGCTTGGACAAATAATCAAAATGGTAGAAGAAGCGCAAGGCTCCAAAGCGCCTATACAAAACCTAGCGGATAAAGTTGCTGCGGTATTTGTTCCGGTTGTAATTGTAATAGCAATATTAACATTTATTATCTGGTTAATTATCGGAAGCGGAGAAAATATTTTTAGTCATGCTTTGATAAACTTTGTTGCCGTTATAATTATTGCTTGCCCCTGCGCTTTGGGGCTTGCAACTCCCACGGCTATTATGGTTGGAACGGGCAAGGGCGCGCAGTTAGGAATACTTATTAAAAACGGCGAAAGCCTGGAAAGAGCGCATAAAATATCTACAGTTATTTTTGATAAAACAGGAACAATCACAGAGGGCAGACCCAAGGTTACAGATATAATAACATTCAACTCAGTAGAAGAAAGTCTTTTACAATTTACTGCAAGTGTTGAAAAGAAGTCAGAACATCCGGTGGCTTCCGCAGTAGTTGATTATGCAGCGGCGAAGAATATTAAATTAATTGAACCCGATAGTTTCGAAAGCATAGCCGGAAAAGGGATTATTTCGCTAATCAATGGAAGTGAAATAATTGCAGGCAACTTAAACATGATGAATGAAAAAGATATCGATTTGTCTCAATATACTTCTGAAATAGAAAAGCTTCATGCAACAGGTAAAACGTTAATCTTCACAGCTATAGACAAAAAACTGAAAGGCATTTTTTTAATTGAAGACCCGATAAAAAAAACATCAGCAGTTGCAATTGCTGATTTAAAAAAGATGGGAATAAAAACAATAATGCTTACCGGTGATAATAAGGCAACTGCAGAAGTCATTGCGAAAAAAGCGGGAGTTGATTCATATGAAGCTGAAATTATGCCTGAAGATAAAGCAAAAGTTGTCAAAAAATATCAAAACAAAAATGAAGTTGTGGCAATGGTAGGCGACGGTATAAACGATGCTCCAGCGCTTGCACAAAGCGATGTTGGCATTGCGATAGGAAGCGGCACCGATATAGCTATTGAGACAGGCGGCATAGTTTTAATCAGCGGCGATTTAAACGGCGTAGTTGATGCGATAAAACTTTCGCAAAAAACAATTAAAACAATTAAACAAAATTTATTTTGGGCTTTTATTTATAACACAATTGGAATTCCTTTAGCCGCAATAGGATTGCTCAATCCAATGTTTGCAGCGCTTGCCATGTCACTCAGTTCCGTATCGGTTATTAGTAATTCACTCCGGCTCAGAAGTTATAAACCAAATAAATAATGAATCCAATCTAAAAGGCACTATTAACCGAAGTCATTGCGAGGGCAGCAGCACGAAGCAATCT